>DATIOP010000270.1:0-8868 GCA_035472975.1 Gemmatimonadales bacterium | reverse complement strand
GGTCGCTCCCAGTCCGTATTGACCCGGGTCTACCCGAATCGCCGGGGCCCCGTTCCGCACGGCCTCCTCCAGCGCGGCTTCCCAGCCTGGAATGCCCGGATGTACCCCGGGAACCGGCCGCAAACGAGGAAACCGGCTGGTGGTCTCGTACAGCCAGCGATTCCCTTCGGCCGGGTTGCGCCACCAGAGACCGGGCAGGTGGGATACCCAGGCATCGGTGATCCCAACCCGCGTCATGGCAGTGAGCAAAGCCTCGGGAGAGGTGCCGGGCACCCGTCGAAACGGGTAGTTGCCAAGGAACGTGTTGACGTCAGTGATCATCGCAGACGCTCGCCGAAGATCCGGAGTGCATTCCCCGATCGCACCAGCTCCAGGTCCGGAGCGGCGAGCAGTTTCTCGAGGTATCGGAGCTTGGCAAGACCGGTATCCATGGTCAGATCACAGCCCCACAGCAGGCGCTCGGGCCCGGCGCACTCAAGGCATTGCTCCAGCATGCCGCCATCCACACCACTTCCCGACAGATCCACCATCACGTTGGATACATCCCGCACCCGGTTCAACGAATGTTGCCAGTCTCCACCACCCCCGATGTGCGCCAAAATGAAGATCACTTCCGGATGCCGCTCCGCTAACTCACACAGCTCCACCGCGTCGGAGGCTTCCTGGCCGGGCCAGTCCCGTCGGCGGTGCTGCCAGATGTGTTGCAGCACCGGCACCCGGTGTCGCCGGGCTGCCTCACAAATGGGATCCAAGAGGGGGTCGTTAGCTCGACGACTGGCCGCAAGCTTGATGCCGATCATTCCCGCCCCAAGACAGCGCGCTATCTCGGCCTGGGCGTGCTCCTCGAAATTCGGATTGACCGCGACGTAGCCCCGGATACGGGTCGGGTGCTCCCGCTGCAGCCCCAGCAGCTGATCGTTCCCGTAGGTGAGGTCGGCCGGCGAAGGGAAATAGATCGGGGACGTGAGACCCCAGCTGCCGAGGATGGAGGCGACGTGAGTCGTGATGCCGATCCGCTCGCCGGCCCGAAGGCGGCTCGCGTTACGCTCCCGCCAATCGCTTCGCGGTGTCCGGTCGTGCAGGAAATGGGCGTGAACGTCAACCAGCATGCAGGGCTCCCAGCGCTGTCACCGCGTCAGCCAGGGTCTCCAGCGCGGCATCGATCGTAGCGTCGTCGTGGGCCAGCGACACGAAGTTGTAAGCCGTACGCTTGAACAGGAGACCGCGTCGGGCCGTCTCCCGGGCCAGCTCCGCACCCAGGGCTTCGTTCCGGAACTGGAGAAAACACATCTCAGGAATCCCGGCCACAGCCGCGATCACCGCCGGATGCTGGCGTGCCAACCGATTGAGTCCCGCGATGAATCGTTGGCCGCTCCGGTGAAGCCTGGCCGGCACGGCTTCTCGCTCGATGACGTCGAGTGTAGCCAGAGCTGCGGCAAAGCCCACCATCTCGGTGGCCAGGGTGGATGAGATCCAGGTATGGGTGGCCTGCCCCATCAGTTCGGCACGGCCACCCACCGCCGCCAGCGGGAACCCATTCGCGAGTGCCTTACCCAGGACAACGAGATCTGGCTCGACCCCATAGCGCTCAGTTGCACCACCCGTGGCAATCCTGAAGCCGGTCTTGATCTCGTCGAATATCAGCACCGCGCCGACCTGCTCGGTCTCCTGACGCAGCATCGCGAGCCATTCGATCGACGGTTCTGCCACCACTACCGGCTCGATCATGACGCAGGCGAGTTGGTCTCCAACTTTCCGTATTGCCTGTGTTCCCCGCTCGATGTCGTTGAAGGGCAGTGGAGCGTTGAGCGAGGAGACCGCCTCCGGGACTCCCGCGGTCCCGGTTTCCTGCCAGCCATCGAGCCAGCCATGATAGCCGCAGGTGAGAATTCGCTCCCGTCCGGTTGCGGCTCGGGCGATACGCAGCGCCGCTGCCGCCGCCTCCGCTCCCGTCTTGTGGAAGCGGACCTGCTTCACCCACGGCAACAGTTCGTGCAAACGGCCCGCCAGCTCCTCCTCGAGAACCGGCGCCAGGGGGCCCACCACGCCCTGCTCGATCGCGTGAATCGCCGCCTTGTTGACCTCGGGATGTCCGTACCCGAGCGACACTGCTCCCAGTGCCATGATAAAGTCGGTGTATCGCCTGCCCTGCTCATCCCACACCGCGCAACCCTCAGCGCGCGTCATCCGGAGAGGCAGCGATCCCTCGACGATCGGCGCGGGACCGAACAGTGCGTCCGGTCGTTTGCTTCCGGTCGAAGTGAAGCCCGGGACTCTCACACCATCTCCAGAACGCCGAAGCGGGCCCGATCCTGCCGATCACCCCGCAGGTAGACCCAACCACCACCGCCGCTCCAGACCAGTTGGCCGGCCCGGCGCTCACGGCCCGAGGTAGCCTGGTTCACGAGCAGATCGAACCTGATGGTTTCGTGGGGTGCGACACTCTTCCAGGCAGGAACCGGAATGGCAGCGGTCACCGTGTACCCGGATTCCGTGCGCGTCCAAGCTCCGCGCACCGAGGCCGACGCAACCGGATCGGCCGATACAACGGTTAGGCCCTCGTTTCGCGGATCGGGAACGATGAGAAATCCATACGATTCATTGGGGCCGAGGTCGAAGTAGACCTGCAATCCGTCGGAGTGAATCAGGTCGTTCTCGTTGTCGAGTTTGAGCGGCGGATCGTCTGGAGACCGGAAAATCAGCTCGGGCTTCCGGACCGAGACCGCAAGATAGAGCTGTCCCATGTCCCAGTTGACCCACGCCTCCGCCGCAAAGTCCTCCGGGCCCCTGTATGGCTCTTCGCTACGCCGAAACTGATCGTCGTGATCAAACTCGAGCGGCGAAGCAAGGTCGAACCCAGTCAGGGTGCCGTCCAGCCTTGGTGGCTGCGAAACGTGAGGTGCCATCCCTCGTGCGGTCGTGATGCCCTGCTCGAGTTGGAGACGGAGCAGCGGCTCGCCGCGGGGCCGGCGGAACCCTCGGAGCAGCACTCGTCCCTGGGGCGACTGAATCTCCCATCCTTCGGGCGTCACGCGGTGAGTGTGCTCCCCACCGGGCGTGCTTACAGTGATCGTGTCGGCTGAGACACGCAATGTGGTCGCCGCGGTACCTCCTGCCACCACTAGCGAGACCAGTCGCACATAGCGCCCCTGCTGCTTTTCGAGATAGACCCAAGCCTCCTCGGTTCTCCCGGGTAGCGCGGGACATCGCGCCTTGAGCAGTTCGGCACTGCCCTGCAGGTGGAGATCAAGCACCTGATCGTTGAATCGGGACCGGAGCGAGATCGGCTGATCCTCCCCGGTGGTGAGGCTGGAGCTATCGGAAATGAATTCCTCTTCCCACTTGCCAGGTTCCCACTGTCCTGAAGTCGTCAGTTCCGTTTGACCTCTCGGGTGCCAGGGCAGCTCCAGCGTGCGACTCTCCTCCCCGGACATTTCTACTACGTCCACCAGGTATCCGCTTCCTGACACCAGGGTGCGGACCACACCGCCGAACCTTCCTCTTACCCAGGCCCACTGATCCGCGGTCGCGAATGCTTCGCACTGCGCGTCGGTACGAGGCTGGTCTGCCCCATCCAGCCGCGGTGCATTGTGCGCCGGCGTGGAGCGATACCAGAACAGGTCCGAGGTTACGTAGGAACCAGTGCCCGGATCGGGCAGCCAGTGAACTCCGTCCGCATGCAGTGTCAGGTGGAGACGGTCGGCGTGACCGTGGCCACCGCCCGAAGTTCCGCACTCGAGGCTGGCGTAGTGATCCCCATCGCGCAGCACGGCAAGGCTCTGTGACTCGATCAGCGTGCTCGCGGGATGCCATCCCGGCTCTGGAGCCTGCGGGTTCGCCTCCATCTCGAGCAGGGTCCACCAGGAGAGATCGCTCCGAGTCCGCTGCGTTGGAGCGGGAAGCCCTGCCTCGTGGAGATAGGAGTCGATCACGTCGGCGGCGGGCGCCGGAACCGAATAGAGAGTACTCAGCCAGGAATCGAGCGGCTCCGCGAGGGCCTCGTCGCCCGTGGCCCGCAAACGGGCGCGCCCCACTTCCCACAATTCCAGATACATCGGCTGGGCCAGCGAGATTCCGTAGCGTGCGTCGCGCCGCGCGGGAAAGGTGAAATCCGGCAGCGCAGTGAGGCCGGTAACCTTCAGCGCCGCCGCCAACCGCGCACGGCTTTCATCTTCTTCCAGCAGGTCCACCCCGGCGAGTCGAGCCCAGCCCAGTCCAGTCAGGAGTCCCCTGAGGGCGAAGAGGTGATAGTTCTCTCCTTCGTACCACAGGCCATCCTCGCCGAATCCTTCCACCAGGTGGCCGATCAGGCCGTTACGGCCCTCCATCCCGTGGCGCGCGAGATCCTCATCCTCGAACCACACCGCAGAGGCGACCAGTGCGGCGTTGTTCCAGGTCTGGCGGTTGGACAGGCCCTCGTCGAACTCTCCGATCAGGTTGGCGGCCTCCTCTGCGATCGCTCCGACCGCTTCGGCAGTCGAATCGTCCAACGCGCCGCCCTCTCGTAGCAGGTGCCCCGCCGCGATCACGTTGCAGAGCCAGATCGACTCCAGGTAGGTCGAGAAGAAGAGCCGGGTCGGCCCCAGCACGTTGTCGCGGTTGGGGAACTCGAAATACTTACCGGAGTAATCGCGAAGCAGCGCCCCTGCGCCGTCCACAAGCTGCTCCTCGCCAGCAAGAACTCCGGCGGTCGCCAGATGCGCAATGCGTTCGGAGAGCCAGAGGTGCTGGTAGCGCGCGGCGTATCGGTCATATCGCTCGCCCGACACCACGGCGCCACAGCGGGCACAGCGGTGGGACTCGGGATGCCAGGGATCGAACAACAACGGGGTTCCGTCTTTGGGACATACCCCGCCGTCGCTCGAAAGCTGGGCCTTCCATTGGGGAATCCGAGGACGCTCCTCGAGAAAGCGCTGGGCCTGCCCGATGAGCCGTTCCAGTTGAGCCGACAGGTCCGCAGAGCTGGCAATCTCTTCTCGGCGAGCTTCGATTTCTTCAGCGACTACCATGTGCGAACTCCATTTCCATTCCACTCCACCGGCAGGACGGTCGCGCCGAGGCGTTCGGCCGCTTCCCTGGCTCGAGCGAGCTGGTCGCTGTTCCGGAATAGGAAGAACATGCATCCCCCTGCCCCGGCGCCCGCTGCCTTGCCGCCCAGTGCCCCCAACTCCGTCATGGCTGCTTCGAGACGGGCCATTTCCTCGGTACACATGGATGAATCCAGCGCTTGCTGCAGCTCCCAGTTGCGCCGGAGTAAGGTGCCGACCTCTTCACAATCGCCGCGCTTCATGGCCTCCGCCATCCGGGATGCCGCCTCTTTCAACCCTCGCAACGCCTCGACGACACCGGACTCCCCCCGCTCATAAGAGTTCATCACTCGGGCGATCGTGTCTCCCGAAACTCGAGATCGCCCGGTGAAGCACAAGAGAATCCTCTCTTCGAGTGCAGCCAGGAAGTCCTCATCCAGATCCAGCGGTTCAACCGTTGGTTCACCGTTGTCAAAGCCCAACCGATGAAATCCACCGAATGCCGCCGCGCATTGATCCTGCCGCCCACCGGGGAGTCCCGCCTCCACCGCTTCCAGTTCCCACCCATACGCGGCGGCTTGTTCGCGGGTCAGCGCCTCACCGCGGGACACCGCAAGCACACTCACCAGCGCCACATCGAGCGCGCCCGAGCTACCCAAGCCTGATCCTGCCGGGACTTCGGAGAAGGTACGCAGGGTGCACGGTCCCGCCGGGAACATTCGCAGCGCCGCACGCAGCAGGGGGAGCGGCCCGTGGCCGGCCAACTGTGATGCGTGGGCTATCACCGCCGCCTCCCCCAGATCCTCGGCGCGCAGCAGGATGCCGGTGCCACCGAGCTCGACTTCGGCGCGAACCGACAGGCCGATTGCGGCATTGACTACCTGTCCACCCTCACGAGTCGAGAAGGGTGGCACGTCGGTCCAGCCCCCGGCGAAGTCGAGCCGCACGGGAGCTGATGCATGGAACACGCGGCGGTCCTGGGTCGTCACTGAACAACCGTCCAGCGTGCCACTGTCGCAAGCTCTCCGCGCTGATCCATCCGCACGTCGTGAACTCTGCGATTCATTCCCTGAACCCCGCGAGCCTGATACAGGAACACCACCGGACTTGAATCGGCGAGCTGCTTGAGCTGCCCGGTGGTATCGCTGACGGGTGTCACTCCAGCGGTCCGAAGCAAGGGTGCGAGGTAGCCGAGAGCAAGATCGCCCGGAACTCCCATCACCGCGGCCTGATACTCGTGACTCGGCCCCTGTACCCGGTCGAGAAACGCAGAGAGTTCGAGCTGCCGGATGCTGATCGATATGCCCCGACTGGCGAACTGGTGCTGGAGGAGCTGTTCGAGTGCCGCCTCTCCGCTGCCCACCGTAAGCAACTCGAATTTGAGATCTGGGGATGATGCCGGCCGGTCAGATTCATGCACGGTTCTGGTCGTGACGCCGTTAGGACTCGCAATCGGAGTGCCGAACCCAAACAGGAACCCGTCCACGATCTCCTGGCGATCAACGGCCTGTGCCACACGGGTACGAGCCGCCAAATCGGAGAATGGAGGCACCCGCGTATTCAGTACGAGGACGTAGCTGAAGAGCAAAGGGTAATCATACACCGCCAGTCGCGGGTTCTTCCTCACGAACTGCGCGTGGGCGGGCTGTATGCCGGCGAAATCCAACTCACCCGAGGTGAGTGCGGCCAGCTTGGTCATCGGCTCGTCTACGATAGCTATCACGAGCCGTGAAAGCTTGGGTGGCCCACCCAGTGCTACGGGGAACGCCGAATCCGCCGCGAAGACCCATTTGCGATTGGCTTCGTGCGCCACGAAACGGAATGGTCCATTCCCCACCGGGTGCTGGTTCCAGGCCGCCTGACGCATCCGGTCGAGGGGGACCGAGTCGAGCAGGTGACGAGGCAGAATCGCCAGGTCAGTGAGAACGTCCGGAATCGATCCTTGAGGAGTGGAGAAATGAAGTACGACAGTCGAGTCGTCCGGTGCCTCGAGTTTCTCGACCGCCGCGAGGTCGGTGAGCCGGGGATAACCGGTGCGGGGGTCTCGGGCCGCGTCGAGCGTCCATTGGACATCGCGCGCCGTGGTAGGCGCCCCGTCGTGCCAGAGGACTCCGGGGACCAGGTGAAATTGCAGCTCCCGGTGATCCTGCGACCAGGTCCAGGACCGCGCGAGATACGGTTGGACCGTGAGCGCGCTGTCATAGCGCACCAGGGTCGTGAGGAGGACGTAGCGCTGTACCTGGCGGGCCAGCGGATGGACGGTAAGCAGGGGATTGATGCTTTGGAGATCGGCCCCGGACGCGAAGACAACCGTCGAGCCGCGCGACGTCGCGGCCGCCCGGCAGCCGGCGATGGCCATCAGGCCCGCAATGAGACAGGACCGGGGCGACACGCCCCAAAGGTGGGAGACGCGAGCAGAAATGTGTAGGGGCGGGGTCAACGACCCCGCCCCTGCACTTCCGCCCGGCCTGCGATGGCGAAAACCCGGAAAGTCAGGTAGTTCCGGGCGTCGACACCAGGGTAACGGTCGGACGAACTCCGCAGGCGGTATACGTCACCGTGACCGTCGCGGTCCCCCGGGGACTCACGAACATGGCGTCAACCTCGCCCGAATCGATCTTCTGGTCTTCGGTGCAGGACGCGTTGTAGTGCAAAGGAACCGGTGTGGTCATGCTGAACGTCTTGCTGACCTCGCCGCGGGTCCGTACCGTGGTCCCGATGATATCGGCTGTCCCGCTCGGCAGCGAGGTGTGAGCGTCGAACGAGCCACCCTGGTCCACGGCAAAGTTCACCTGCCAGGCGTTCTCCAGCGATGCGCTCCCCCGTTCGGAGGACTCGAAGCTCGCCGTGATACTGTCGCTGACGGAGAACCCGTCGGTGGACGCGAGCAATTGGCGGATCCCGTCAAACTGCTGCACGAAGAAGGACCCGTTGGGGAAGGTTATCTTGGGTTTGAGAGCGTCGAACCGGACCCGGAATCCGGCCAAGGTGCCGGACGGATCGGTGACCGTCACGCCTCCAGTCACCTCCAGAGTTTTCCCCCTGGGGCCGGTGAAGCTGCACTCCGGTAGAGTGAAGCTGACGGTTACGCTATCGGGTACGTGATCGCCATCGGTATCAGCGGGGGGAAACGGGGCGATGTCCGGACAACCGACGGAGCCCAGGCCCAGAGCGCCGAAATTGCCGCCCTGAGGGGGGAGCGCCGCAGCCGGATTCATGATCCCGACGATGGTGCTGCCGCCTACGACACTGGCGACCTGTGCTTCCACTTCCTGACCGACATCGTTCGCCTCGGCTTGAGTCAGAGTCTCGTTGCTCATGCCGGTCGAATCACTCGAACAACCGGCAACGCCAAGCACGAAAAGAGCTCCGACGATCGCGGCCGCCGGACCCACGGGCAGGTTCCGATACATTGAGTACCTCGGATAGAGGAGACTGCGCCGGATAATTCCCCGGCTCCCCGCATGGCGTCCGTGACTCTACTCACGTGGTGACATTTCTCACAACGGTGACCTGAAATCGGTCCTGGCGCGTTCCCCCGAATATTTCCCCGGCTGCTTGCCGGGTTCGGCGTCCTCCTCGGCGTCGTCACGCTCACGTTTCTCCTGCTGCATCTGGCGCCCGGAGATCCCGCCTCGCAATTGGCTGGACCCGCAGCAACCCCCGAACAGATTGCCAACCTCAGGACCGCGCTTGGGCTCGACCGCCCGCTCCTGGTCCAGTACGCGACCTGGTTGATTGCCTTCGTTCAAGGCGACTGGGGATCGAGTATTTCCACGGGACGCCCCGTGAGCGCGATGCTGGGCGCCGCGTGGCCCGCGACCGCGTTGCTGGTCGTCCT
>DATIOP010000269.1:0-5593 GCA_035472975.1 Gemmatimonadales bacterium | reverse complement strand
CCTCGCGAACACGGGAAGGAACCACCCGGAGGTGGAGCGCGAGCTCCCACCCGGGGTGGGAATCCTGCGGGAGCCGTTCAGCGTGACGGAATTGCGCGAGGCGGTAGGATCGCTTCTGCCGGCGTTCTGACGAGAAAGTGGCCGTTGTGGTGCCTCTGGTGGTGCCATCCAGAATCGGCCAAGACCGGTGCGCAAGAAAAAAGTCCCGGATCCGTTGGATGACGGGACTTTCGACAATAGCAGGGGCGGGACTCGAACCCGCGACCCCGGCATTATGAGTGCCGTGCTCTAACCACCTGAGCTACCCTGCCGTGCTTTCGGGCCGCAATCCTACCGACCTCGCGTCCTCCCCGTCAAGTCTGTCGGCCCCAGTAATCTAGCGACCCGGAATCGTCTCGATCGGGAGATGGCGGGCAGTCCGCTGGAGAGAAGCGAAGAGGGCCCGGAATGCCGGGCCCTCGTGATTGTCGCCACCGTCCGCACTAGCCTAATGGTGGGGACCGGAGGGCGAAGTGCTGATCCCGTTGGCGATCTGGCCTCCGCGTTCGACGGAACCAGGCCCGACGGGGTCACCCGAGCAGGCGGCCAGGCTGGAAATCGACAGGACAATGAAGGTCTCGAGCAGCAGCTTGCGTGTCATCGTACAGCTCCTGAGTGGCGGCAATGCCGCGTGGCCTGTTGACGTTGCCACACTCAGGGTACAGGGAGGAGATCAAGGCTACGTCAAGAAGTACCGAGTACCTAGTACCTAGCGATTAACACCGAGTACGGAGACCCACGTGCTTATGTCCTAACATCCAAACATCCAAACATCCCCACATCCGCACATCCTCACATCCTTATTCGCTGTCCCCGCTGTCCGACTCGATGATGTACAGATACTCGCCCTTGGCGATCATGCCGAACTGTTCCCGGGCGATCCGCTCCTGCAGACTGGGATCGATCTCGATCTGCTTCTTGAGCGCCTTCAGCGAATCTACCTCCTCCTGCAGCTGGGTTACCTCCGCCCGCATCTTCTTTTCTTCTCTGCGCAGAGTGAGCCAGTTCCAGGTGCTGTACTCGCCGCCCCAGACGGCGAAGATCAGCGCGGCACCAACCACGGCGATGGCGAGCCAATTCCCCCGCAGCGGCAGCGTCCTGCCGCGTCCCGGTTGAGCCGACCGGCCTGGCTGGGTCATAGGGCGTAGAGGTCCCGGCCGGGATAGTGCGCGATGTCGCCCAGCTCTTCGGTAATGCGAAGCAGCTGGTTGTACTTGGCGATCCGATCGGTCCGGCTGGCGCTGCCAGTCTTGATCTGCCCCGTGCCGCTCGCCACTGAGAGATCGGCGATGAAGGTGTCCTCGGTCTCACCGCTGCGGTGCGAGATCACAACACCGTACCCTGCCCCCTTGGCCATCTCGATGCATTCCAGGGTTTCGGTCAGGGTGCCGATCTGGTTGACCTTGATCAGAATCGCGTTGGCCACCGACTGCTCGATGCCGCGGCTCAGGAGATCCACGTTGGTGCAAAAGAGATCATCTCCCACCAGCTGTACCCGCGAGCCCAGCCGTTCGGTCAGGAGCCGCCAGCCGTCCCAGTCATTCTCCGAGAGGCCGTCCTCGATGGAGACGATCGGATAGCGGTCCACCCATCCGGCATACAGTTCCACCATCGCGGCCGCGGAGCGACGGCTCCCGTCTCCCTTCTTGAAGACGTATTCGCCGTCCTGGTACAGCTCGGAGGCCGCCACGTCGAGCGCGATCGCGATGTCACGGCCCGGCTCGTAGCCGGCGTTCTGAATCGCTTCCATGATGACGTCGAGCGCCGCCTCGTTGCTGGGGAGCATCGGGGCGAAGCCGCCTTCGTCGCCGACGGCGGTCGAGAGTTTCATCTTGGTCAAGACCTTCTTGAGGTTGTGGAACACCTCGACTCCCGCGCGCAGACCCTCGGGATAGGTCTCGGCTCCGATCGGCACGACCATGAACTCTTGTGCGTCCACGTTGTTGTTGGCGTGGGCACCCCCGTTCAGAATGTTCATCATCGGCACCGGCAACACGCGGGCCAGCGGTCCGCCGAGGTAGCGGTAGAGCGGAAGCCCGGAGTCCTGCGCCGCGGCCCGGGCCACCGCCAGCGAAACGCTCAGCATGGCATTGGCGCCCAGGTGGCTCTTGTTTGGCGTCTGGTCGAGGTCGAGCATCTCCTGATCGATGGCGACCTGGTCTTCCGCCGCCATGCCCTCGAGCCTCGGCCCAATCACCTCGTTGACGTTGCGCACCGCTTCCAGCACGCCCTTGCCCATGTACCGCTTGGGATCATCGTCCCGCAGCTCGACCGCCTCCCGTTCACCCGTCGAGGCGCCGCTCGGCACCGCCGCTCGACCCGTTGCTCCACTGGAGAGGACGATTTCAGCCTCGACGGTGGGATTGCCACGGCTGTCGAGCACTTCCCGGGCGTGCACTTCGATGATGGTGGACATGTAGTTCGAGAGGGTAAAGTGAGTCACAAACGTAACGAGGGGAGACGGCAGACGGGAGACAGGAGACGGGAGACGGGAGACGGGAGAAGGGAGAAGGGAGAAGCTGTCATTCCGAGGGAGCGAAGCGACCGAGGAATCCCAATGCCGGCCGAACATCGGGATTCCTCGCTTCGCTCGGAATGACAGCCCGTCTCCCGTCTCCCGTTCTCCCGCAGTTCGCGATCATGCGAAATGGCTGAACCCCGAGAGCTCGACCAGTGTCCCACCGCTCCAGAAGCTGGCTCCCTGGCCCGGCGCGAGAGTCCCGATTCGGGTGAGTGGGACACCGCACTCGACACCGAGCGCTTGCGCCTCTCGCTCACCGAACTCGGGCGGCATGGCGACCAGAAGCTCGTAGTCTTCACCGCCCAATGCAGCGTAGCGCTCTGGTGGAATTCCGGCGAGGCGGGCCGCTTCGGTCACCGACGAGTGAACCGGAAGCGTCTCAAGGTCGATCGCGATGGCGCAGGCCGAGGCGGCAGCGAGATGGCCCGCATCCCCGGCCAGCCCGTCGCTCAAATCGATCATGGCGTGGGCACGCCGCTCCGCGAGACCGCGGCCGGCCGCGATCCGCGGAGTGGGATGAACGAACGACTGGCGCGCCGCACTGTCGGGCTCCGCTCCCGCAAGCCAGCGTTCAAGCGCCGCGCGGGCGCCACCAAGAACTCCAGTCACCCAGACGTTATCCCCCGGCATTCCCCCGGAGCGCTGCACCGGACGCGCGGCGGATCCAATCACCGTGAGGTTCACGATCCAACTCTCGGCCTGAGCGAGATCGCCACCCAGCACCTGAGCGCCGACCGACGCGGCGGCCTCTCCTACTCCATCCATCAATTGTTGGAGCGGTTCGCCCGAGTCTCGGGCCGGCACGCCGATGCTGGCGAGTACGCCGATCGGTGTCGCCCCTTCGGCCGCGAGATCCGACAGCGCCGCCGCGGTGGCGCGCCAGCCGATCTCCTGGGCCGAAAGCCACGCGCGCCGGAAATGGACGTCCTCAAGCGAAAGATCGGTGCTGAAGGCGAGCGTCGAGTCCCCGATGCGGAGAAGGGCGCAATCGTCTCCCAGCGTAGCCGCACGGGAGCCGAGTCGCTGGGCGATTCGCCGGATCCGGTCGAACTCGGGGCCCGGGCCTAGCTCCATCAGGCAGGTTGGAAGGGGTGATTCATGGTCCGATGGCGTCGAGACTGAAGCGAACCAGCCCGCGTCGGGTACCGACCCAGAGATAGCCCTCATCCACTGCGATGCTGGTCACCGGACCCGGCAGATCTCCAGGCGTCACGATCGGTCGGACGATCTGAGTGTTGAGCGCGGCGTAACCGAATCCCCGCTCTCCCGCCACGAAAAATCCGGAGTGATAACGAACGAAGGTATGGAGCCGGCCAACCTGCGCCGACAAGATTGGGCCCAGCGTCCAGGTGTCGGAACGGGTATCACGCCAGAGCATGCGCTCGGTGGTGAGTGCGACGAGCGTGTCCGCGGCCCATTCGATGTCTACCACCGGGGCTTGAAAGGCGGGGCTCTGCTTGAGCCCTATGGGCTGCATCAGATTCCCCTGCCCCGGAAGTGCCACCGCCAAACCGGCATCAGTGCCCACCCAGATGGTGTCGCCCTCAAAAGCCACAGCAAGCGCCGCGTCGGTGAACGAAGGGGCGACCGGCTGGATCTTCAACGAGTCTCCCAGCGATACGACACCGTTGAGCGTGGCTATCGCGATGCGTCCGCGACGCACCGCGATATCGGTGACCGTGCGATTGGGTAGTCCCGCTCCTTCGTCGTACAGATCCATCTCTTCCGACTCGGGATTGAGCCGCATCAAGCCCACATCAGTTGCCGCCCACAGATCTTTCTGATTCCCCACCAGCCGGTGCGCCTTGTTGAATGGGAAGCCGGTAGCCCGAGGGCCTTCGATCCAGCGGAACTGCGTCAGCTCGTTGGAGACGAAGCTGACCGCCGCATCCTGGTTGGGCGTGCGCTGCGTAACGATCCAGACTCCGCCCGGTGCGGGGAACAGAGCGCCCACATCCTCTCCCGGAAGACCGAAGGAGAGGCGTTCGGGCATGGCCGCTCCCTCGGGAAGAAACAGCAACCCGACTCCGGTAGTGCCGAGGTACCATCCGGGAAGTCCGAGGGCTTTGGCCGCCGAGGTGTAACGAGCGGTCCGCAAGCGCCCGCTCAGGAGAATCGCGCTGCTGTTCGCCTGCAACGCGGGATTCGAGCGGATCGCGTCGTTCGCGGTTGCGGGACGTATCAGGCGGCGAGGAGGATTGATCGGGACGGCCGACACGCCGCCTCGAGGAACATTGAGCCAGCCACCCGGCGTACGCAGCAAGAGACCGAGCGCCGGCTGGTCGGCATCGAAGGCGATTTCCTGCACCGTATTTGGTGCGATGCCGAGTTCCCACAGATCCAGCTCAGGGGTGTAGTGCACCCACCCGTCGGGACGTGCCAACCAAAGTGAGTTGTCGAGAGGATCCGCCAGCGCCGCAAAGACGCGGTCCAGCGTCCCCGGATCACGCGGGGTAAAGGGGCCGTGCCATTGTTTGAACTGTGGATCGTAGAGCAGGAGTGCGGTCGGAGCCACCGCATAGACTCGATCGATCGATGAAGCGACGGCGTTGATCCGGGTGAAATCGCCGAGAACGGTGCGATCTTTGGGGGACCAGTCGCGGGATTGGGCGGAAAGGGCGGACGGGGCGAACAGGGCGATCAGGGCGGTCAGGACGGTCAGGACGGACAGGGCGGACAAGACGGACAGGGCGGGAAGGCGGAAAGGCGGGAAGGCGGAACGCACTGCCAGAACCCTCGTGGAGAAGAGCCCCGCCCGACCCGTCCGCCCTGACCGCCCCGACCGCCTTGTCTTCACCATCTCTGTGGACTCTCCAACTCAAAAAGTATCGGCGGCCTCGGTGCCGGACGCACCGCGCGCTGCGCTTCCCAGGTTCGCCAGAGATCGGGCAGCGCGCCGATCACATCCATGGGCCGGAGTCCTCGGGCGGTGGTGCGACGCGCGGCCAGGTCGGCGGCCCGACCAAGCACCTGGGCGCCGAGGCAGGTCGCTGGCCCGCATCCGCAAAGCGGCGTCGATCTTGAATCTTATCT
>DATIOP010000268.1:0-2005 GCA_035472975.1 Gemmatimonadales bacterium | reverse complement strand
CTGCAGGCGCACGCCATGCACCACGTCGCCGCCCTCGGCGAACTGACGACCGTCTCCGGCACGGCAATCAAGAATGTCGTCGGCAACAACTGGACAGTGGGCGCGGCCTTCGTCATCCGGTAGCATGAGCCATGGAATCCGACCTCTCGTTGCTCCTTCCGGAGTGGCAGGGAGCGGGGGCGCCGAGCGCGGTGTCCGCCGGCGCCCGCGCTCTCGCTGCGGGATTTCCCGCCGCTGAGTTTCTGAAGATTGACGCGCCAGACGCCGAGGCGCTGAGTGCGCAGGACGGCGTTACCGGCCTCGCCGGCCGATAGCTTGACCCTCGGGCTGCAGGACTCGCTGGCTCGTGGTCTGGTCCAGCCCAGATTCTCCGCCACCGGTGGAAATACGGTGACCATCGGGCAATTCGAGGTGCGGGTACCCTCCCCGATCTGGGCGTCCCGGGTCCGGCTCGCCGCCTTCGTGGACGCCGGAAGTCTGTGGGAGAGGGGCAAGGGGAACTTGGCACCCTTTACTCTGCGGATCACGCCGGGGTTCGGCATCCGTATCGCGACACCGCTGGGGCCCGCCCGTCTCGATGTGGGGTACAACCACTACGACCGGCAGACCGGCCCGCTGTATCTCGAGCGGACTGACGGCACGCTGGTGCTGGTGCAGGACGATTTCAAGCAGGATCGGCCCAGCCATTTCACGTTCCACTTCACCTTCGGTCAGCCGTTCTGATGCGGCGCCACGTCATCCGGCTGTTCGTCGCGATCCTCCTCGGCACCGTCCCCGCCTTGCTGGGCGGCGCCACG
This sequence comes from Gemmatimonadales bacterium, assembly GCA_035472975.1. Classification (GTDB taxonomy): domain Bacteria; phylum Gemmatimonadota; class Gemmatimonadetes; order Gemmatimonadales; family GWC2-71-9; genus DATBGE01. Next base: position 1,208 of record DATIOP010000268.1, on the reverse strand, counting down.
GCGCTCCTCTTCACCGAGACCGGCCGCTTGCTCACGGGCCGACTGGTTGCCGGAGAGCTGGGGCGGGTCATGCGCGGGCGCTTCGAGGTGGCGCGAGTCTCCGGCAATTTCTGGAGGACGCTCGAATTCGATAACGTCGTGATCCGTGATACCACCGGCGACCTCCTCGCCGATATCCCCCATCTCGAGGTCCGCTACAAGTTCCCCAACCTCATGGCGGGCAGGATCATCCTCGAGGATCTCGACATAGACCGGGGGACCATCCGGATCGTGAAGCAGAAGAACGGCCGGCTCAACTTCCAGGACATCTTCAAACTGGGAGAAGGGAAAGGTGGCGGAACCTCGCCGCTGATCGAGCTGCGCAACGCCAGACTGCACGCGACGACCCTCGAAGCGCTGTTGCCCTGGAATCCGCCGGACACTGCGAAGACCGACGCCTCAAAAGCTTCAGCACTCGCCGCCGAACGGGCCAAGCCAGGCAGAGTCATCCTGGAGACCCGGCACGGATACCGGAAGCTCGTCACCCTCGACGCTCTGAATGCGAGACTCAGCCGCCTGCTGATCAGCTCGCCTACCCACGAGCCGCTGACCTTCGAGGTCGACTCGCTGTCCACCCGGATCAGCGATCCCGCGATCACCATCACTCAGCTGGACGCGAACGGGTGGACCCGCGCCGACACGCTTCAGTTCACAGTGGAGCAGGCAAGGCTGCCGAACACTCGCGCCTCGGGCAGTGGGACGCTGACCTGGCCCAAGGGTCCGGTGCTCTACGACTTCGCCATGGTTGCGACTGAGGCCGATCTGAGGGATTTCTGGTGGATCACACCCAAGCTCCCGCCGATGACGGGAAAGGCGCGGGTCGTGGCGAAGTCCCGCGACGAGACGTTCACGTCGTATGCGCTGCACGGTCTCCAGCTTCAGGGTGACGACGGTCGGATCACCGGTCAGGTCACCTTGCTGGTGAACAGCCGGCGCGGCCTCGGCGCGGAAAACATGAAGCTGGATCTCGCGGCGGTCGACATGGATGTGCTCCGTCCCTTCCTCGACACCCTGCCATTCTACGGGACTCTCACCGGCAAGATGTCGGGCAGTGGGTACTTGGATGCGCTGACGATCGACTACGACGGCATCTTCAGCGACTCCGCGGTCGAGGGTGGCGCCGAGAATCGCCTCAGCCTGGCCGGGCTGGTACACCTGGGCGGCCCCCC
>DATIOP010000267.1:0-6315 GCA_035472975.1 Gemmatimonadales bacterium | reverse complement strand
AGGTGTAGAGTTAGGGCTAGCTTAACCCGCTTTCTGCGTTGACGGGAGACGGGAAGGGGGAAGAAAGAAGTAAGGAGTAAGGGGTAAGGAGTAAGGAGTAAGGAGTAAGGAGTAAGGAGTAAGGGGTAAGGGGTGAGGAGTAAGGGGGTGGGAGTAAGAAGGAGAGCATGGGGGCGCGCAGTTCGGACGGCCCTCTCACTCCTCACTCCTTACTCCTCACGCCTAAACATCTCACCGTAATCTGTCGTGGCTATAGTTAGAGTCTATGACCAAACTCTCCTGCAGGCTCGCCTGCGCCGCCCTCCTCCTCGGCGCCGTTTCCCTCCCGCTCCAAGCCCAGTCCTACCACCTCGCCAAGACCGTTCCGCTGGTCGGGGACGGCGGCTGGGACTACCTGACCTTCGACAGCACCGCGCACCGGCTGTTCATCGCGCACTCGACCCAGGTGCTGGTGGTTGACGCCGAGAGCGGCTCCCTGCTGGGCCAGGTCCCGGGTCTCAATGGGGCCCATGGCGTGGCACTGGCCGTAACGGAGGGACACGGCTTCGCCTCCTCGGGCCACGACAGCAGCGTCACCATGTTCGACCTCAAGACCTACAAGGTGCTGAAGAAGTTCACCGCAGCCGACGACGCCGACGCCATCCTTTACGATCCGGCTTCAAAGCACGTCTTCAGCTTCAACGGAGACGCCAATTCCTCGAGCGTGATTGATCCGGTCTCGGGCACCGTCATCGGCAACATCGACTTGGGTGGCAAACCCGAATTCGGCGTTTCCGCATGGGACGGAACGCTGTTCGTGAACCTGGAAGACAAGGGGGAGATCGTCCAGATCGACGCCAAGGCCATGAAGGTCACCCGCCGCTGGCCCATTGCTCCCTGTGAGGAGCCAACAGGTCTCGCGATCGACAGGAAGCATCACCGGCTCTTCAGCGGGTGCGGCAACCAGGTCATGGCGATCTCCGACGCAACGAACGGCCGGCTCATCACCACTCTGCCGATCGGCAAGGGTGTAGACGGCTGCGCCTTCGACCCCGGAACCAATCTCGCCTTTTCGTCGAACGGTGAAGGGTCGCTGACCGTGATCAAAGAAGACAGTCCGGATTCCTTCCACGTTGCCTCGACGGTCCCCACCAAGCGCGGCGCGCGCACCATCACGGTGGATCCGAAGACCCATCGCGTCTTCACCGCTAGCGCCGAGTACGGTGCCACACCCGCCGCGACGCCAGAGAATCCGCGGCCAAGGCCGGCCATCGTGCCCGGCACCTTCGTCCTCCTGGTCTTGGAGCAGTAGACGGGAGACGGGAGACGGGAGACGGGAGACGGGAGAGCGAAGATGACACCTCATCCCGAGGAGCGCAGCGACGAGGGACCTTATCCCCTTACCTTGGTCTCCGGGTATGGAGACTAGGTCCCTCGCTTCGCTCGGGATGAGGTGCTGCTGAATTTGATGGCCGCCCACTTCCCCTTCTCCCTTCTCCCTTCCCCGTCTCCCCCGACACCTAACCCCAACGCCAAGCACAACTTAGAACCGGCCTACAATCTCCCCACGCAGCCCCCCATATTTCCGCCCCTTCCTTATATAGGGAGCAGCTCTCCATGAAGACCCAGGGGCACCAGCAGGACGTGCTCTTCCTATCCGGAACCCGGACGGGGTTCGGATCGTTTGGCGGCACCCTCAAAGACCTTTCCGCAATCGACCTCGGCGTCGTCGCCGCGAAGGCGGCACTCGAGCGGTCCAAGGTAGAACCGGGCCAAGTCGATCATGTCGTCTTCGGCAATGCGCTGCAAACCAGTGCCGACGCCATCTACATGGCGAGGCACGTCGCTCTCAAGTCGGGCCTCCCCATCGAGACTCCCGCGGTGACCGTGAACCGGCTCTGCGGTTCCGGTTTCGAATCCATCATCCAGGGCGCGCAACAGATTCTGCTGGGCGAATCGAACATCGTGCTGGCCGGAGGTGCCGAGTCGATGAGCCAGGCGCCGCACGTAGTGCGCGGGGCGCGCTGGGGGATCCGGCTCGGCCCGGCGCCGCCGTTCGAAGACTTGCTCTGGGAGTCACTCAAGGACCCGCAGTGTGGCTTCTCCATGGCGGAAACCGCCGAGAACCTCGCCGACAAGTACAAGATTGCCCGCGAGGAAGTCGATGCATACGCGCTCACGAGCCAGCTGCGAGCGAAAGAGGCGTGGACCAGCTGTGCCTTCAAGGATGAAGTCGTCCCGGTGATGATTCGGAACCGGAAGACCCGGCAGGACGAGCCGTGGACCGCGGACGAGCACATGCGCCCCGACACTACCGCCGAGGGGTTGGCCAAGCTGCCGCCCTATTTCAAGAAGGACGGTGTGGTGACGGCGGGAAATGCTTCCGGTATTTGCGACGGCGGCGCTGCTGTCGTGATCGCCGGTGAGGCGACTGTGGCCGCGAAGAAGCTCAAGCCGATCGGCCGGCTGGTTGCCTGGGGTATCGCCGGCGTCGAGCCGAAATACATGGGCATCGGCCCCGCTCCCGCCGCGCGGAAGGCGCTCGCCAAGGCCGGGATGACCATCGATCAGATGGATCTCGTCGAGGTGAACGAAGCCTTCTCGGCGCAGTACATCGCGGTCGAACGGGAACTTGGACTGGACCGCAATCGGACCAACGTGGACGGCGGGGCCATTGCCATCGGCCATCCGCTCGCGGCGAGCGGCACCAGGATCACCCTGCACCTTCTCCACGCTCTCCGCCGCCGCGGTAAGCGGTTCGGCCTGGGCAGCGCGTGCATCGGGGGTGGACAGGGGGCGGCGGTGATTGTGGAAGTGTTGTAGGTGGTGAGCGAAACGGGGATGAGACACCAGCACCTCATCCCGAGCGTAGCGAGGGATCTAGTGTCCCAGCCCGGAAGGTGGAGGAAAGGTGGCCAGATCCCTCGTCGCTCCGCGCCTCGGGATGAGGTGGTAGTTTCGGTTCCGCCCGCTTACCGCTCACCGCTCACGCAGTAAACGAGGAGTTATGGAAATTCTACCAGCATTGGCCATCCTCGCCGTCGCGTACTGCTTCGGCAGCCTTCGGGTGCTCAAGCAGTATGAGCGTGGAGTGAACTTCTTCCTCGGCAAGTTCACCGGGGAGCGGGGGCCGGGTGTCACCTTCGTGCCGCTGGGGCTGGCCCAAATGAAACGGGTCTCCCTGCGTATCGTGGCACTCGACATTCCGCCGCAGGACGTGATCACCAGGGACAACGTCTCGGTGAAGGTGAACGCGGTGCTGTACATGAAGGTGAACTCGCCGCGCAGTGCCATCATCGAGATCGAGAATTATCTCTACGCCACAAGCCAGCTGGCCCAGACGACACTGCGGGCGGTGCTGGGCGAGACCGAGCTCGACGAGTTGCTGGCCGATCGGGAAAAGATCAACGCCATCCTCAAGAAGATCATCGACGAGCGGACCGAGCCGTGGGGCATCACGGTGTCGGCGGTGGAAGTGAAAGACGTTGATCTCCCCACCGAGATGAAGCGGGCCATGGCCCGGCAGGCGGAGGCGGAACGGGAGCGGCGGGCCAAGGTGATCGCGGCGCAGGGCGAATTGCAGGCTTCGCAGACTCTCGCCGATGCAGCACACACCCTCTCCACTGAACCGGCCGCCCTGCAGCTCCGCTACCTCCAGACTGTCGTCGAGATCGCGGCGGAAAACAACTCCACGACACTCTTCCCCATTCCGATCGAGATGTTCCGCCCCTTCCTCCACATGGCGGGAGCCGCAGGTCGACCGGGCGAGTCAGCCGCGCTGCCGCTGCCTCAGGTGACCGCCGCGCTTCCGTCGGGCGAAACCGCCATGCCGGCCAAGGAGCTGGCCGACATGATAGCGAAACTGCGGGTGGAGGCCGGCCAGAAGGGCGACAAGCCCGCCGGCTGATCACTCGTCCTCCATGGCCGACTCTCCAATCGGGAAGATCGATCGCGCCGCTCTCGAGCGGATAATGCAGCGTGCCGCCGAGCTGCAGACGGGGGAACGCGACATCGGCGAAGGACTGACTCCGGAAGAGGTGCTGGCGCTCGGAAAGGAAGTGGGAATACCGCCCGGTTACCTCCAGCAGGCGATGCTCGAGGAGCGTTCCCACATCGATCCGGCCCGGGGCCACGGTTTTCTCGATCGCGCGGTAGGACCGGCGGCTTGTACGGCGCAACGGGTGGTACGGGGAACGCCGGAAGAGGTCGAGGAGAGGCTGCTCCGCTGGATCGACGACAACGAGCTGTTCACCATCCAGCGGCAGCAACCGGGACGCATCTCATGGGAGCCGCTCCGCGGAATGCAGGTGGCTTTCCGCAAGTCGGCCGCTGTACTGGGCAGCACCAAGCGCCCCTTCATGCTGTCCCGTGCCAGCACGCTCAACGCGACCATCACCGCCTTGGAGCCGGGGTTCTGTCACGTCTCATTCGGCGCGGACCTTCACCCCGTCCGCCGCGCATTTCTCGGCGGGTGGGCAGGGCTCAGTGGAGCGGGAGTCCTCGCCGCTGGGATTCTGGCGATCATGACGCCGTTCTGGGTGATCGCCGTGGTACCGATTCCGGTATTTCTGGGAGCCGGCGTCGGAGTCCTTCGCCAGTTCTCGCCGGTTGCGGAGCGGGTGCAACTGGGCCTGGAGCGGGCGCTCGACCATCTTGAGCGGGGCGAGGTCAAACCGACCCACGCCATGCCCAGTACTACGGCGAGCCTGGTGGGGACGGTGATTCAAGAGGTAAGGAAGGCGTTGAAGCCGTGAAGCGAGCTATTAGCGATTAGCTGTTAGCTATTAGCCATCAGCGCATGTGTCACCAGCTAACAGCTAACAGCTAATCGCTAACAGCTAGCACTTCACCAACCCTCGACTCTAACACAATGCCAGACATCAAACACGTCGGCGTCCTCGGCTGCGGCCTCATGGGGAGCGGCATCGCGCAAACCGCGGCCCAGGCAGGCTACACGACCACCGTCCGCGAGGTATCGTCGGCGCTGCTCGACAAGGGCAAGGCCGGCATCGTCAAATCGCTCGACAAGTTCGTCGAGAAGGGGAAACTCTCCCAGGCCGACCGCGACGTCACCCTCAAGCGGCTCGACTTCACGACGGAGATCTCCTCCCTCCGGAGCTGCGACATCGTGATCGAGGCGGTCACCGAGGATCTCGAGCTGAAGAACGGGCTGTGGAAGGAGCTGGATGGGATGTGCCCCAGCCACACCATCTTCGCCTCCAACACCTCGAGTCTCACCATCGCGGCCATGGCCGCCGCCACCAAGCGGGCCGACCGCTTCGTTGGATTGCACTTCTTCAATCCGGTCCCGCTGATGCCTCTGGTGGAGGTGGTCCGCACCGTAACCACCAGTCAGGAAGCCTTCGACCGCGCCTTCGCCTTCGCCAAGAGCCTGGGCAAGGAGGCCGTCTCGGCCAAGGACAACTCCGGTTTCATCGTCAACCTGTTGCTGGTCCCCTACCTGCTCGACGCGATCCGCGCTCTCGAGCATGGAGTGGCAAACACGGTAGACATCGACAATGCCATGAAGCTCGGCTGCGGCTACCCGATGGGCCCGCTCACCCTGCTCGACTTCGTCGGCAACGATACGACCTACAAGATCGCCGAGATCATGTTCGCCGAGTACCGGGAACAGCGCTACGCGCCTCCGCCGTTGCTGAAGCGGATGGTGTTGGCCGGGCTGTATGGGAGGAAGAGCGGTAAGGGCTTCTACGATTACAGTCAGAACCCTCCGGTTCCGATTGATCTGGGAGTCTGAGTGGGTGGTGGGACGTGAGACGTGAGAGGGTGGTACAACTCGGAACTCGGAACTCGGAACTCGAAAGCCAGGAGACAAAATGCTCTTCCTTCATGGCGATGGCAGCGGCGGTTTCCTCGGCTACGATCTGCCCCGGCTCCACGCGTTGCTCAATGATTTCCCGGTCGGGCTGCTCGTGGCGGCCGTGGTCTTCGAGATCCTCTTCCTGTTTACCAAGCGGGACTCGCTCCGGGTCGCAGCCTACTGGATGCTCATGGCCGGCGTGATTGGAGCGGGCCTGGCCGTACTGAGCGGTCTGGGAGCGGAAGACCGGATCGCCCACGGCGAGGCGGTGCACGAAATCATGGAGGAGCACGAGGAGCTGGCCTTCATCACGACCGGGATCTTCGCCGTGGTCGCTCTCTGGCGGCTGTGGAGGGAGCGAGTCATGAGCCGAGGCGAGCGGATGGCGGCGTTGTGCCTCGCCCTGGTAGGATCGGGCTTCCTGGTTTCGACCGGCCAGCACGGTGGAGAGATGGTGTTCGAGCACGCGGCAGGGATCAAGACCCCGGCGCTCGAGGAGGAGATCAAGTCCCGTG
>DATIOP010000266.1:0-7847 GCA_035472975.1 Gemmatimonadales bacterium | reverse complement strand
CAGTCTCCCCCTCCGACCTCGCCTGAGACCGGCGGTCCCCAGGCCATGCTGCTATTGATTGGAACGCTGGTGGGTGTGCTCGCGGGTGGCACCGCAACGTGGTCACTGCTGAGGCCGGTCGAATCGCTGTACCGGCGCGGGGCGTTCTCACTCGTGGCCGGCTTCGCGTCGCTCGTCGCCGCGCTCATCGCGATGCCGCTCGACCGCGCCTTCGGGCGCATGGGTCTCCTCGCTCTGGCCGCCGCCGCGGCTCTTGCCTGCCTCTGGCTTGGTCGCGCTCGACAGCCGCGCCCCCAATGAGTATTCCTCCGCTCTACGTGATCGACCTCGGGCGCCGGGGGTACGCCGAGGTTCACCGCTTGCAGCGGGACCTTGCCGATCGCCGTATCGCCGGCGAGATCAGTGATGACATCTTGCTGCTGGTGCAGCACGACCCTGTCGTGACTCTCGGTCGCGGCACCCGCGAAGGCAGTCTGCCCTTCTCTCCGGCGGCACTGGCCGCGAAAGGGCTGGACGTGGCGGAAGTGGAGCGGGGTGGCGATGTGACCTACCACGGCCCCGGGCAGTTGGTCGGCTATCCGATAGTCGATCTCCACCACCATCGCCAGGACCTGCACTGGTATCTGCGCCAGCTCGAGGCCGGCCTCATTTCCGCGCTCGAAAGATTGGGGATCACCGCGGAGCGCAAGGCGGGGCTGACCGGAGTCTGGACCGGAGGGCGGAAGATCGCGAGCATCGGCATTCACGTCAGGCAGTGGGTTACGACGCATGGCTTCGCGTTGAATGTCCTGGACGAGGAATCCGGTTTCAATCTCATCATCCCCTGCGGGATACCCGGCGTGGAGATGACCTCCGTTGAACGGGAAGGCGGCTGGGCCGATGCGGCTGACGGAGACACGAGGCTGCACGGTGCCGATTTGTGGCAGGCGACTCGGGAGTCGGTGATTCAGGAGGTCGCGAAGATACTGAGCCGAGAAGCGATCCCCGAGACACTGCCCCGTTTCCTTCCGACCGTTTCTGCCTGAGCCGGCCCACACCGGCCTTCATAGGTTCTCCGATCGAGAGAACCAACCGAGGCCGGCCGGCGTTAAGACCTGGTTCACAGGGTTAATTCAGTCGGAGCCCGCAATGACCGATCGCGTTGACGTCCGCAACGAGGAAGGGAAACGGCTTCCACCGGGACAGATTGTCACGGTGAAGTGGCCCGTCCTTCACTACGGGACAGTACCCAAGGTTGACCTCGCCACCTGGCGCTTCCGCGTCTGGGGAGCGGTGGAACAGTCCTTCGAGCTCACGTGGGACGAGCTAGTGGGGCTGCCCCGTCAGGAAACGGTCTGCGACATTCACTGCGTGACGCGCTGGAGCCGCTACGACAATGTGTTTGGCGGGATTCCGGTCCAGTCCATCATCCAGCGGGCGAAGGTCAAGCCCGAGGCTCGATTCGTCCTGGTCCATGCGGAACAAGGGTATTCCACGAATCTCCCCCTCTCCGACCTCGATCGGCCGGCTAATCTCCTCGCATTGACTCACAATGGGAGTGAGCTGGATCCGGAACACGGCGGTCCGGTTCGGCTGCTCATTCCGCACCTCTACTTGTGGAAGAGCGCCAAATGGGTGACGGGGTTCGAGTTCCTCGAGGAAGACTACCCCGGATTCTGGGAGCAAAACGGCTATCACAAGCGCGGCGAGCCCTGGGCCGAAGAGCGATACGGCCGACCCGATCCGGTGCGAATGCGGCGAGGCCCCAGATCGTGACGGGGCATTGCCTTTCAGGCGCCTTGGGGCGATTCTGTGAGTCCTATGGCAGAAAGCACCGACCGCCCAAGTCCGGAGTCGCAGGCGGACCAGCGGGTGAACGATATTCTGAAGGCTGCAGCAGGCTGGGCCCGCGAGGCTCCGCCTGCGTTGCAACCAGCGGTGCGCGCAGTATGCATCCGGCTGGGCGAAATGGTTGCGGATCAACGACACTATCTGGCACCATTGCCCGAGCCGCAGGAAACCGAGCGTCGCACCGTACTCTCGCTCGTCGCCAAGCGGCTTTCCTCGAGCGCGGTAACCTCGGGAGTCGAGAAGGAACTGGCGGGACTCACCGAGTTGGAGCTGAAGGCGACGGGATCCTGGGCCCTGGTACCGAGCGCCCAGTCGGAATGGATCACGACGGCGATCCAGTTTCTCGAATCGTGCGCGGCTGGCCTGCCTGCCTCGGAGCGGCCTGATCCCTACTGGTCGGAAGACGTCGTGGCCGGAATCGTGGCGTCGGTGCGCGCGGTTGTCGGAGTAGACGAACTCCATGCCCGGACCGAGGCGCAGTACGCCGGGGGAAAACGGGTCGTCCAGGACGAGGAGCAGTAACCCAACTGCGTGAGAAGTAAGAAGTGAGAAGGCGCTCCGGTACGACGAAGCCCTCCGCTTGAGACGGAGGGCTTCGCTTTATTGGAACCACTTCTCACTTCTCCCGCAGTTCTCACTTCTCACCTCTCACGCTGTTTGGCCCTCCCGCTTTTGGGCCATCTTCTCCATGAAGCTCGCAAAGATTCCGATCCCGTCCCACAGCTGTTGCAGATCCAGTTTTTCATTGGGAGAGTGCAGCCCGTCATCGGGAAGCCCGATGCCGGTGAGCACGACCGGCGCACCCATGGCACCCAGTTGGGGCACGATCGGAATCGAGCCGCCGGCCCGCACCCGCACCGCCTCGCGCCCGGTGCTTTCCTTGAACGCTTCGTCAAGCGCCGCGAATGCCGGATCGTTGACGTCCACCTGAACTGGATCCCCTCCGTGCAGGATCTTGACCTGGACCTCGGCGTAGGACGGAGCCGCGCGCTGCGCCGCACGGGTCAGCCACTTCTGGACCGCATCGAAGCTCAGCCCCGGGACCAGGCGGAGACTCACCTTCGCGGTCGCCTGAGCGGGAATCACCGTCTTCGCTCCATCGCCAACAAATCCACCCTTGATACCGTGGATTTCGAAGGTGGGAAGCGCCCAGGTACGCTCGAACACCGAGTACTTCCTCAAGCCGGTCAGTCCTTTGCCGGTTACCTCTTCCTGAAGGAACTGCTTCTTCTTGAACGGGAGCTGCTTCCAGGTTCTCAGCTCCAGCTTTGAAGGCGGCTTCACCGACTTGTAAAGCTTGGGGATGTGGATCCGCCCGTCTTCGCTCTTCAAATCATGGAGGAGATGCACCAGCGTCTCGACCGCGTTGGGCGCAACACCGCCATAGGTTCCCGAGTGGAGGTCCCGCCGCAGGGTGCGCACCGATATCTCGGCGTAGCACATGCCGCGCAGCGCCGTATACACCGCGGGATACCCGCTGGCGTAGTAGGACATGTCACACACCAGGACGACATCGGCCTTGGTCCGCTCGGGTTCCCGCTTGAGCACGTCGTAGATGACGTGGCCCCCACTTTCCTCCTCGCCCTCGAAGATGAAATGGACATTGAGGGGCGGCTGGCCAGTAGTATCGCAGAGCGCCTCATACGCCCTGAGAAGACAGAAGACCTGGCCTTTGTCGTCCGCAGAACCGCGCGCGTACAGCTTGCCGTCCCGAACCGTCGGCGTGAATGGCGGTGTGACCCACTCGTCGAGAGGATCGACCGGCTGAACGTCGTAGTGGCCGTAGATCAGCAGCGTCGGGGCCCCGGGGACCGGCGGGCTTTCGGCCCAGACCACGGGCTGCCCGTCTCCCTCGATGAGGGTCGCTACCGGGCAGCCCAGGCGCCGAAGATCAGCGAGTAACCACTCAGCGGCCTTACGACAGTCGGAGGCGTGATTGGGGAGCGCGCTGATGCTGGGGATGGACAGGAACTCGGTCAGTTCGCCGAGCAGGAGATCGTGCGAGCGGGCAAGGGTATGGTTTGGCATGGGGGAGGAAACTACTGAATCATCGGACGGGGGAAAAGTGAGGACGATTGACCTCTAGCGCTCGGTCGCAGGCCGGATACATTCGCGCTCATGTTCTCCACTGGCCAGTACAGGGTCTTCAGCGGCGAGCACTCCGACCGCATTCTCTCCCGTCCCCGGAGATTGCTGCACGAGGGCCGGGCCCACGACGCCGATCTCGCCTACCGCACCGTATTGGAACAGGAACCCGACCTGCGCGCGGCATGGCTCGAGTACTTCGGGTTGCTTCGACACCACCGCCGCTTCGAGGACGCGCTGGATTTAAGCGAAAGGGCGATGAGCCGCTTTGGCGACGATGCCCTCGGCCCGGCGCTCCGCGGTGCGGCGCTGGTGGAGCTGGGGCGCTATCGCGACGGGCTCGCCGCGCTGGAGGAGGCAGCGGCCCGGGATCCCAATCTGGGCATGGTCTGGCACGAGGCAGGGTACGCGGCGTACCGGCTGGGCGAGTTTTCCCGCGCCCTCATGGCACTGGACCGTGCCTTCGCACTCGAGCCCCATAGCGGAACTCTTCACCTCAGAGGAAAGGTGCTCCGGCAGGCGGGACGGTACCTTGCGGCCGAGGTTTCTTTCGAGGGCGCCGCAGAAGCGGCAGAGTTCCCCGAACAACGCGCCGAGGCGGAGCGCCAGGTCAGGGTGACCCGCCGCTTTGCCGCGTTCCCCGGCCAGCGCCCCGAAAACATCCCTCTTCCCCGCCGCTGGTTCGCGGAGACGGGTGCGGTGCCGCTCACATCCTCCTCCAGTGTCGCGCCCCCGACCGAAGGCCAGTTACTGGATGCCTTTGCCCAGCTCACTCGAGAACAGGGATGGCGCTTCACCTGCTTGATCCCGACCGACAATTGGGAAGGGTGGCGGCGACTCTCCACGGTGCTCGACATCCCGCTGCTCGATGGGCTCCCTTCGGATTCGGGTCCGGTTCCATTGCTGGTAGCCCGGCGTCCGGATGGAACCGATTCCCGCTGGAGTGCCGCGAACGCGGATCTCGCCTGCCTCGGCCGCGGATTGTCGTTGGCGCTGCAACAGGTGCCCGACGTGGAGGCCGCGGACGTCTTCGGGGTCCTGGTCGGTGCCGGCGGGGCCGCGTGTGATCTTCCCTTCGCGACCGAGGCAGCCCAGCATCCGGAAGGGAGGCTGCAGCGACGGGTGTTGTCGTAATGTCCAGGTTGCTCGCCGTAACCGGCGATATCACGCAGGAAACCACCGACGCCATCGTCAATGCCGCCAATTCCTCGCTCACTCCGGGCGGGGGAGTTTGCGGCGCTATCCACAGGACCGCTGGTCCCGAGTTAGCCAGGGCCTGCGCCGAACTGGGAGGCTGCCCGACCGGAGATGTCCGGATTACTCCGGGATTTGCTCTCAAGGCCGGCCATGTGATTCACGCCGTCGGCCCGGTGTGGCACGGTGGCGCCAAGGGAGAACCGGACGATTTGGCCAGTTGTTACCGGCGGTCACTCGAGCTGGCAGACGAGTACGGGCTTCGATCCATCGCATTCCCCGCCATCAGCACCGGGATCTACAGCTACCCGCTCGATCAGGCGACGGAAATCGCGGTGCGCACCGTGCGTGAGACGATCCGAACTCATCCGAACATGGAGCTGGTACGGTTCGTCTGTTTCACCGAGACGGACCTGCACGAATACCAGAGGGTCTTGAGTGAGACGAGCTGAGCAGAGCTAGCGGGGGGAGGGTTCCAGCGCGGGCAGGGCTGAACGCATCATCTGGGCGTTGGGCCACCGGTACGCAGGATCTTTCGCCATCGCGCGATGAATAGCCTCGGCGAGTGCCGGCGGAGTGTCTTCCCGACGTTCCAGAACCGAGGGAACCGGAGCAGTCCGGTGGAGCCGCAACACCGCATCCTCGAAAGGATCTTCGTAGGGCGGTCGTCCAGCGAGGCATTCGAACAACACGCACCCCAGCGAATAGATGTCGGAGCGGGCGTCGATATCGTCGGAACCGGCGATCTGCTCCGGGCTCATGTAGGCTGAAGTGCCTACGGCGAAGCCTGAACGGGTCAGCCGGTCCGCCCCGGCCTGCGAGACGGCCCGCGCGATCCCAAAATCCACGAGCACGGCACCCTGAGGTGCCAGCAGAATGTTTTCCGGCTTGACGTCCCGGTGCACGATGCCCCGGTCATGAGCGCAGGCCAGCGCATCCAGCACGTCATGCGCGATTCGCAGCGTATCGGCGACACCTGCCCGCCGCACCGACTGAAGATGTTGCTTTAGGGTAGGCCCCTCGACGTAATCCATCACGTAGTAAAGGACCCAGTCTTCCTCGCCGTAGTCAATCAGACGCGCGATGTGGGGATGTTCCAGCGGTGCCAGGTGATGGATCTCCCGGAAGAAACGCTCCGCGGCAACGCTGGCGGCAAGCTGGGGATGCAGGACCTTGAGGGCCACCAGTCTCCCATCGCTGGCCCGCGCGGCGAACACCCGTGCGGCTCCGCCCCGGCCGATCTCGCGATCGACTTCATAACGACCGCTTAGTGCCTGCCGCACCATGGGCAGAAGATCCCGCGCCATCCCTCGCTGACCTTTCCCGAAAAGACAGGTGTAGTATGCCGCCCCAAGCCTGTAGGCGATAGGCTGGTGCAACCTTCCATCTCCCGGGGCCGTCAAAGCCAGCACCGCTCCCCGGAGAACATGATGCGCATCTTTTCTTCTACACTCGTAGCACTGCTGGCTTCCTTCCCCGCTCTCGCCGCGGCCCAAAACAAGACCTTCACTCTACAGGGCCAGGACGTGGCGGTATACGATCTGGTCGGCGAGATGACGGTTGAGCGAGGGAGCGGCCCTTCGGTCCAGGTCGAGGTGAGGCCGGGTGGCCAGGACGCCGGCAAGCTCACGGTTGAATCCACCTCGATCAGGGGTCGCCCGGCGATCCGAGTCAATTTCCCCGAAGATCACATCGTCTATCCCGCTCTCGGTCGCCACTCCAATTCCAACTTCAGCGTCAATGACGACGGGACCTGGGGCGATAGCGGCAAGCACTCCCGCCGCATCTCGGTAAGAGGCGACGGTGACGGCCTCGAAGCCCATGCCGACATCACAGTCCGAGTACCCGAGGGCCAGCGAATCGCCGTATTCCTCGGCGTGGGGAAGATTGAGGCCTCGAATGTGAATGGAGACATCAGCCTGGATGCCGCTTCAGGCGATATCCGGTTGACCTCGGTCGGCGGGCAGCTTCACGTGGACACGGGATCTGGCAACGTCGAGGCGACGACGGCCAGTGGTACACTCACCATCGACACTGGTTCGGGAGACGTCAGGGTAACCACGTTCAAGGGAACCGTCCTCGACGTCGAGACCGGGAGCGGCAACGTGCAGGGCAGCCAGATCGAATCGCCCCGGCTCGACATCGAGACCGGTTCCGGCAACATCACGATCGCCGGCGCCAAATCTGCCGACCTCGAGCTGAGCGCCGGTAGCGGTGACGTGGAGGTAACCCTCGAAACCGATGTCAATTCGCTGGATGCGGAGACCGGCTCCGGCAATGTCACCCTGCGAATTCCAGAAGCTGTCGGAGCCGAGCTGAGCCTCGAGACCGGGAGCGGCGAATTCCAGGTGGACTTTCCGGTCCAGTTGATCCGTAAAGAGGAAGGCAAACTGATCGCGAAGGTGGGGGATGGTCAGGGGAGGATTGATATCGAGACCGGGTCGGGGGATGTGACCCTGAGGCGGTAAGGCGGGAAGGCGGGAGGGCGGGGCGAGTACCTCATCCCGAGCGCAGCGAGGGATCTAGCGTCCTGTCCGATATGCCAAGGCAGTGAGGTTGGATCCCTGAGTGCTAGAGTAGTTACCCCTCTTCCCCGTTCACCGTTCACCGTTCACCGCTTGTTCCAGCACCACAAACGCCGAGTCGCCCGTGACTCCATCCATCCGAACCTTGAGATCCTTCACCGCCTGCTTGATGTCCTGTCCTTCTTTCTGATACCAGCGGTCAAACAGGTCGAG
>DATIOP010000265.1:0-17915 GCA_035472975.1 Gemmatimonadales bacterium | reverse complement strand
GGGCCGCTCCCGTAGCTGATCCGGCGGTAAATCTCGTCCGCGATGATCCAGATCCCGTGGTCCTTGGCCCAGGTGGCAATGGCCTTCACTTCCGCCGCGGTGTAGACGGCGCCGGTGGGATTGCAGGGGGAGCAGAGAATGAGACCCCGCACCAGTTTGTCGGTGTTCTTCTCCAGATCCTCAACGCTGACCTTGAGACCCCACTCGGGATCACCCGGGACCGCGATGGGCTCGGCCCGGCAGAGATGCACGATCTGGGGATAGGAGACCCAGGCCGGAGACGGGATGAGCACCTTGTCCTTGGGACCGAACAGCGAGAAACAGGCGTTGAAGATCGCCTGCTTGGAACCCGAGCTGACCACAATGTGGTCTGGATTCACCGGCCGGCCACCCGACATCAGCGAGAGAGTGCGAGCCATGGCCGCACGGAGCTCGATGATGCCGATATTCGGCGGATACCGGGTGAGACCCTTCTGGATTGCCTGAATGCCCGCCTGTGCGGCGATGCCTGGCGTATCAAAGTCGGGCTCCCCCACGCTCAGATCCAATACATCCTCGCCAGAAGCTCGGCGACGTTTGGTCTCGGCGCTGATAGCGACAGTCTCGGAGGGCCGGATATAGGCGAGATTCTGCGACAGTGCGTCGGGCATCGGCACAACCCTGCAAGAGATTGATCGGGCGAGGCCTGCGGACCACGCGGGAATAGAAAATTCCCTCGTAACAAGAGGTAAGTCAACTGGTCCAATGATGACAATCTTGCTATGTTCGGGCCCGCTGCTGTATCGCTGTTTGACAATCCAGGGGATCTAATGTCAGGAAACTGGGACTCGTCGCTTCCCGCGCCGCTTTCGGCGCTGCTGGAAGCCCTCGGCTACGCTCCGAGCGATGCCGTAATTCGCGAATCGACCGTGCCGGCGCTCCGCGGCACGAATGTCGTGCTTCTGTCACCGCCGTCGGCGCGCTATGCGATTCCGGCGATGGCGGGACTTCTTGGCTCAGCCGGACCGGAGAGCCGGATTCTGGTGCTGGTGCCAGCCTTCGGCATTCAGGAGTGGGCCCAGGTACTGGTCCCGCTCGCCCGCGCCGCAGCACTCACACTCGAAACGGCATCCACGCCCGCCCGCGCGACGCGCCGTCTGCGCGCGGAAGGCCTCCAGGTTCTCCTCACGACGCCCGAGGTTGCTCTTCAGTTGTGTCGCCGGAGCGCCCTCAAGGCGGAATCGTTGAGCCACATCGTTCTCGCCTGGCCGGAGAGCTGTGAGAATCCGGAGACACTGAGCCAGATTCTGCAGGACGCGAACAAGGACGCGCAGCGGCTCCTGGTTCCGCTATCCCCTACCCCATCCCGGGACTTCACCGACCGTTACGCCCGTCGAGGAGTTGTGGCCGGGTCCTTCGCGGCTCAAGCCCCAACCAAGAGCACAGTGCCGGTGCAGTATGCCATCACAGCGTGGAACGCGCGTTTCTCGGCTCTTCAGAATGCTCTCGAGACCCTGGATCCAGCTCGCGCTGTAATCTGGACTGCGGATGGCGCTTCCGCCGAGGAGGTTCGAGCCGCGTTGCCCGTCGCGGGTGAGACGACCGTGGTTACCGGCGACTCGGCGACCGCGGAGTTGATCATTTGCTATGACATTCCCGATCCCGCGCGGCTGGCTCAGCTCAGTGCGGCCGGCAACGTGGTCCTGCTGTTGCCGCCGCATGCGCTCCCCTACCTCCAGCTGGTGACCGAGCGCTCAAAGCCGCTCCGGCTGGCCGGTGCGCTCGAGGCGGCAGAATCGGTCGCCGCGGCGCGGCGCGCCCGAATCGAATCCACCATCGAATCGCCGGGAGTGAGCAACGCGCTGCTGGCGATCGCGCCCCTGTTCGAGCGGCATGATCCGGCCCAGGTGGCGGCCGCCCTTTTCCAGCTTTGGAGCGGAACCGGCGAGAAGGTTGAACCGGCGCCTCCGGTCGTCGTGACTCCTGCCACGGCCAGAGTCTGGGTCAGTGGCGGCAAGAAAGACGAAGTCACCCCGAACGATCTCGTCGCCGCGATGACCCGCGAGCTGCGGATGGACCGAACCCGGATCGGGAAGATCGATGTCCGGGAGGTCTATTGTCTGGTGGAGGTTCCAGCGGAGGACGCGGAGGAAGTCGCGCGGCGGATGAACGGCCTGACGATTCGCCGCCATCGGGTCACGGCGCGAGTCGATCGCGGTGCGGGGACCAAAAGTGCTGGGGGTAAGCGCGGAACGGGGAGCGGGGGAACGAGAGAACGGCGGAGCTGAAACGGCACCTCATCCCGAGCGCAGCGAGGGATCTACCGTCCCGTCCAAAGTGCCTAGGCAAGAAACCTGGATCCCTCGGACCCCCTCGCTTTGCTCGGGGTGTCCTCGGGATGAGGTGCTAGCGGTTCACCCTGTTCCCCGTTCCCGCTTCACCTCTTGTTGACCAGCTCCTTCAGCCCCTTCCCGGCCCGAAACACCGGCGCTACTCCCGCCTTGATTGAAATCGCCCGGCCGGTTCGCGGGTTGCGGCCGGTGCGAGCCTTCCGTTTGCGGGTTTCGAAGTTGCCGAATCCCGTGATCTGGACCTTCCTCCCCTTCTTGAGTTCGGAGCAGATCACGCCTCCCGGTGCGAACAGCGCTTCAACGATCTTGGCCGCCTCGGCCTTGGATTTGCTCAGGCTCTTCGCGACGGCTTCAACCAGTTCCTGCTTGTTCACACAAGGCTCCTTCTTGCGGACGGGTATGGATCGGGGCGGGGGCAGAATATGCGAGGAAGCACGGAACGATCGCAAGCCGTCACCTCTTCGCTTGACCCCATTGGAATGCCCAGCCATTTTCCGCCGCACCCCGAACCGAGGCGGCCGATGTATCATGGATCGCGTCCGGGTTGGATAGAAGTCATCTCCGGCGTGATGTTCAGCGGAAAAAGTGAGGAGTTGATCCGGCGTGTGCGTCGTGCGATTATCGCGCGCCGCCGCGTTCAGGTTTTCAAGTCCCACTTCGACACCCGGTATGGCGGGCTGTACAGTGTTGCGAGCCACGACGGCCGCGAGCTGGAAGCCACACCGGTGGATTCCGCCGCCGAGATTTTCCGCCTGGTCCGGCCCGATACCGAGCTGGTGGCGGTGGACGAGGCGCAGTTCCTCGACCCCGAGGTCGTCATGGTGGCCACGGCGCTCGCGGCCCGCGGCGTCCGGGTCATCGTCGCCGGCACCGACACCGACTTCCGCGGCGAGCCCTTCGGTTCCATGGGCAACCTGATGGCCGTCGCGGAGACCGTGGACAAGCTCCAGGCCATCTGCGTCATTTGCGGCGATCTCGCCACCCGCAACCAGCGGCTGGTGGACGGCAAGCCCGCCCGCTACGACTCCCCCACGATCATGATCGGCGGCCGCGAATCCTACGAAGCCCGTTGCCGGCACTGTCACCGGGTGCCGCGGAAGGATGAGGATCAGACGGCGTTGTTGTGAGAACAGCAGCCGTTAGCTATTAGCTAACAGCTAACGGCTAACAGCTATAGCTGACAGCTCTCACCCATGATCCACCTCGCCCTCACCGGCAACATCGCCTCCGGCAAATCCACCGTCGCCGAGCTGTTTCAGAGCTGGGGGGCTGTGATCATCGACGCCGACCAGATCGTCAGGGAGCTGCAACAACCCGGCTCGCCGGTCTTGGGAGCCATCGCGACGAGATTCGGCTCCGATGTGATCCTGCCCGATGGCCAGCTCGACCGGGGCAAGGTTCGGCAAATCGTCATGCGGGACGCGGAGGCGAGAGCCGATCTCAACGCCATCGTTCATCCCGAAGTCCACCGCCGGCGGGCCGAGTTGCTGGAGTCGGCGAAACGGCAGGGTAGGCAGGTAGTGGTGAGCGACATCCCGCTGCTCTTCGAGTCGGCGGATCCGGCTGCCTTCGACGCCGTGATTCTGGTCGACGCTCCGGAGCCCCAGCGGCTCCAGCGGCTGATGGAATCCCGTGGGCTCCCGGCGGACGAAGCCCGCCGCATGCTCGCCGCACAGATGCCGGCCTCGGAGAAACGGGACTGGGTCGGTGGGACCCCGCCGCGGGCTCCATTCGTGATCGAAAACGAGGGCGATCGCGCCGCGCTCGAGCAGCGCGCCAGAGCGGTCTGGGACCAGCTCGTTCCTGCTTGACGGGCCCGCCCCCCTCCTCTATCCTCCCCCCCACGCAATTTGCGGAGCCAACGTGCCCAACATTCCGCCTGACCTGCTCTACACCCCCGAACACGAATACGTCCGCAAGTCGGGCGACGTCGTCGAGATCGGCGTCACCGACTACGCACAGGGCGAGCTGGGAGATGTCGTCTTCGTCGAGCTGCCCAAGCCCGGCACTACCTTCGAGCGCATGGGAGTCTTCGGCACCGTCGAAGCGGTGAAAGCCGTATCCGAACTCTTCTGCCCGCTGAGCGGCGAGGTGGTTGAGGCCAACACTGCCCTCGACACCGATCCGGCCGCCATCAACCGGGATCCCTATGGGGCCGGGTGGATGATCAAGCTGCGTCCTCGCGATCCCGCCGAGTTATCGACGCTCCTCTCCGCCGCCCAGTATCAGCAGAAGATCGGCGGGTAGGTTTTCGATGCAGTGTTGTTTGCTTCTCCTGGCGCCTCCAGCTTTGACTGCGGGGCGCCGTTTTGTTCCCGTCTACCGTCTCCCGTCTCCCGTCTCCTCGAATGGCTGAACCAACCGCCTACACCCTGCTCCGCACCGACCGCTTCGTCTCTCGCCACATTGGCCCACGTCGAGACGATATCCAGGCCATGGTGCATGAACTGGGCTATGACACGCTGGACGCTTTCATCGACGCCGTAGTCCCGGCGGACATCAGGCTGCCCCAGCCTCTGGACCTTCCCCCCAGCCGAAGCGAACGCGAGGTGCTGCAGGCGCTCCGCGGTCTCGCCGCCCAGAACCGGATCTTTCGCTCCTACCTCGGCATGGGGTACTACGGGACCTTCACGCCCCAGGTGATCCAGCGGAACATCCTCGAGAACCCCGGCTGGTATACCGCCTACACTCCGTATCAGGCGGAGATCGCGCAGGGCCGTCTCGAAGCCTTGCTCAACTTCCAGACTCTCGTGGCCGATCTCACCGGCCTACCGGTCGCCAACGCCTCGCTCCTCGATGAAGCGACGGCCGCCGCCGAGGCGATGCACCTGACCGAAGCGGTCGCGTCTCCCAAGGGCAAACCGGTGTATCTGGTAGACTCGGCCTGTCATCCCCAGACGATCGCGGTGGTGCAGACCCGCGCCGAGGTTCGCGGAGTCGAAGTGCGAGTCGCGCCTCCCGAAACCTTCGAGTTCGGCGGCTCAGTCATCGGCGCGCTGGTCCAGTATCCCGCCACCGACGGAGCGATTCGGGACTTCCGCGAGCTGTGCGACCGGGCTCATGCCGCGGGTGCCCTGGTGACCGCCGCGACCGACCTGCTCGCGCTGACGATGTTGACTCCGCCTGGAGAGTGGGGAGCCGACATCGCCGTCGGCAACTCGCAGCGCTTCGGGGTGCCGATGGGCTACGGCGGCCCTCACGCCGCCTTCTTCTCGACTCGTGAAGGGTACAAGCGTCACTTGCCGGGCCGGATCATCGGTGTCTCGAAAGACACCAGCGGGCGGCCGGCGCTACGCATGGCCCTGCAGACTCGGGAACAGCACATCCGGCGCGACAAAGCCACCAGCAATGTCTGCACGGCGCAGGTACTCCTCGCCGTGATGGCGAGCATGTACGCGGTCTACCACGGCCCGGATGGCCTGCGCCGGATCGCCGAGCGCGTCCACACCCAGGCGACCTACCTCGCGGCGGCCCTGCACCGCCTGAGGTACCACTTGGTCCATAAGGACTTCTTCGACACGGTCTGCGTCGAGGTGAAGCCGGCCAATTTGCCCAGGATTCTCGATGCGGCGCGGGCCCGGCACATCAACCTGCGAGTGATCGACGGACACCGGATCTGTGTGGCGCTCGACGAGACGGTCTCGGTAGGCGATCTGTCGGACGTCATCGCCGTCTTCTCTCTCGACGTCGCCCTGCCCTACATGCTCGGCGATGGTGGAGCCACGGCCGAGCCGGCCATTCCGGAAGCGCTCCGCCGCACCAGTGCGTTTCTCACCCATCCCGTCTTCCACAAGTGTCACTCCGAAACGGAGATGCTGCGCTACATCAAGCGGCTCGAGGCGAGGGACCTCTCGCTCACCTCGTCGATGATTCCGCTCGGCTCCTGCACCATGAAGCTGAACGCCACCACCGAAATGATGCCGGTGGGCTGGCGCGAGCTGAACCGGCTCCATCCCTTCGTTCCCCGGGACCAGACCGCCGGCTACCAGTTGCTCTTCAGCCAGCTCGAAGCCCAACTGGCGGAGATCACGGGCTTCACGAAAGTGTCGTTGCAACCCAATGCGGGCTCTCAGGGCGAATTCGCGGGCCTGCTGGTGATCCGTGCCTTCCATCGCGCCCGGGGTCAGCACAACCGGACGACCTGCCTGATCCCGATGTCCGCCCACGGGACGAATCCAGCGAGCGCCGTGATGGCGGGACTCGACGTAGTCGCGATCAAGTCCGATCCACTCGGCAACATCGATCTGGCGGATCTGCGAGCCAAGGCCGCGCAGTATAAGGACACGCTGGCCTGCCTCATGGTGACCTATCCCTCCACTCACGGGGTCTTCGAGTCAGGCATTCGTGAGGTCTGTGAGATCGTGCACCAGAATGGCGGGCAGGTCTACATGGATGGCGCCAACATGAACGCCCAGGTCGGGCTTTGCCGTCCGGGCGATTTCGGCGCCGATGTCTGCCACTTGAACCTGCACAAGACTTTCTGCATCCCGCATGGCGGCGGCGGTCCCGGCATGGGTCCGATCTGCGTGGCGCCACACCTCGCGCCCTTCCTGCCGGATCATCCGGTTGTCCCGCTGGGTCATACCCAGAGTTGCGGCACCATCTCCGCCGCCCCCTGGGGAAGTGCGGCGATCCTGCCGATCTCCTGGGCCTACATCGCATTGATGGGACAAGAGGGACTGGCCCAGGCGACGAAGGTCGCGATCCTCAGCGCCAATTACATCGCCCATCGGCTCAAGAACCACTACCCGGTGCTCTACACCGGTAATCATGGACTCGTCGCCCACGAGTGCATTCTCGACATGCGGCCCTTCAAGGCCTCGGCCGGAATCGAAGTGGAGGACATTGCCAAGCGGATCATCGATTATGGCTTCCATCCGCCCACGGTATCGTTCCCGGTGCCCGGCACGCTGATGATCGAGCCTACCGAGAGCGAGCCCCGCGAGGAGCTCGATCGCTTCGTGGATGCGATGATCGGGATCCGGGAGGAAATTCGGGAGGTCGAGGAAGGACGCTCGCCCAAGGGCAACAATCTCCTGACCAACGCTCCTCACACCCTGGTCCAGGTGATCGAGGACGCCTGGGATCGTCCCTATCCGCGGGAGCGCGCCGCCTATCCGATGCCCGGTCTCCGGGAATACAAGTCGTGGCCCACCGTCGGCCGGATAGACGCCGCGTTCGGCGACCGCCACCTCGTGTGCACCTGCCCGCCGGTGTCCGCGTACGCCGAGCCGGAAGCCGTCGGAGTCGGGGCAAGCGCCGAGTCAGTGACGAGTTAGAAGGACTGAGGACCGAGGTGAAAGCAACTGCGGGAACGCTTTCCCCTCCCGCTCCCGGCTGGCTCAACATGGCGCGCGATCAGACCATGCTGGACCGGGCCGAGGTTGAAGGCGGATTACTGCTTCGGCTCTATCAGTGGGACCCTCCCTGTTTCTCTTTTGGCCGGAATGAATCCGTCCTCAAGCGCTACGATCGCCAGGAGATCGAGCGACTGGGGCTCGACGTCGTGCGCCGCCCCACGGGTGGTCGAGCCGTGTGGCATGAGCGCGAAGTCACCTACGCGGTAGCGGGCCGCATCAACCAGTTCGGCTCGCTGAGTGCCGCCTACTGCGCGATTCACCAGTTTCTCGCTGACGCCCTTCGCCGGCTCGGCGCCGAGGTCACGCTCGCGGGAAAGACGCCGGTTCCCGGTCTCTCACCGGGCGGGTGTTTCAGTGCTCCCGTCGGGGGCGAGATCATGTACGGGAATCGCAAACTCGTGGGCAGCGCGCAGCTTCGTCAGGGCGATGCCTTCCTGCAGCACGGGAGCATCCTTCTGGGAGGAACTCAGGAGATCGTGACCCAGGTGAGCCGGGTGCCCGCTCCTCTGGGCACTGAGAGCTCGCTCGGAGAGGCGCTGGACCGCACCGTGTCTTTCGAGGACGTCGCCGACGCGATCATGGAAGAATCGGGCGCCGCTCCGATAATGACAGAATGGCTCGATCGCGCCGCTTCGCCCCACGTGGAGCACTTTCGCTCGCCGGAGTGGACCTGGCGTCGCTAAACCGAACACCCCGCAGGTCCCCCGCCGTAGCTTTATCCCCCCATCCGTAACTACTTTAGCTCAATGCGACGTGCTCTCGTCGTCCTCGGTTTTTCCATCCTCACCATCGCCGCACCCGCACTGGCTCAGTCGACCTCAGCCGGGCGCGGCACGGTCGTGATCGTCACGGCACGTGAGGCGATGTCGCCCATTCCGACCCTGTTCGGCGGCGACGCGGCGAATCGCGAGGTGTCGGACCTGATGTTCCTCCGGCTGGCCGATCTCCCCGAGGATCTCGCCACGACCGATGAGCCTCGATTCGTCCCGCGGCTGGCCAAGTCCTGGCGCCGGATCGATCCTGTCACTCTGGCCTTCGAGCTCGACCCGCGGGCCAAGTGGCATGACGGAGCACCGGTTACCGCCGCCGACGTGGTCTTCGCGATCGAGCGCGCGCGGATGGAGAAACTGGATGGCCAGCTCGCCGGTCTCGTCCGGCGCATCAGCAGCGTCACGGCCGACGGTGATCGCCGGGTCATCTTCAAGTTCACCGCACCTTACGCCGAGCAGTTCTACGACGCGGTGTATCACGCGCCGCCGCTGCCGGCTCACCTGCTGGCCAGGGTCTCGCCTGATTCGGTAGGAGCTTCGTCCTTTGCGGCGAATCCCGTAGGTAACGGCCCCTACCGCTGGAAGCGACGCGTGTCGGGCCAGTTGATCGAGCTCTCCGCAAACGACGATTTCTTCCTCGGCAAACCGGGCCTCAGCCGCGTGGTATTTCTCATCGCCGGCGATACCGAAGCTCGAATGAACCTGCTCCTCGGGGGTGAGGCGGACGCGGTGGACAACATCTACCAGTTCGCCAATCCCGAGCGGTTGGGCCAGAACCCGCGGTTCCGGCTCTATCCGATGCCGAGCCTGATGGTGGGATACATGCTGTTCAACCAGAGGGACCCGGCGGATACCACCAAGCCACATCCTATTCTGGGAGATCCGGCGGTGCGACGCGCACTGGCCCTCGCCCTCGATCGGGAGACAATCGTCAGGTCCACCTACGGACCCAGCTCGCTGGTCCCGGCGGGACCGGTTTCAGCAGTGCTGGCGACACGTCTCGAATCTCCTGCCCCGCCCAGGAATGACACGACCAAGGCCCGTGAGATTCTGGGTTCTCGCGGTTGGACCGACCACGACCGCGATGGCGTTCTCGACAAAGATGGCCGCCCGTTGCACCTGACGGCGATTTTCCCGGCGACGAGCGGCGCCAGGCGGAAAATGGCGCTTCAGGCCCAGGAACAGCTCCGCCGGATCGGAGTGGAGCTCGAGATACAGCCGCTCGACCCGCCGGTGTACGTACCAACACGCCGGACTGGAAAATTCGATCTCGATCTCGCGGCCGTGACCCAGGACCCGACACCATCCGGCCTAAGCCAGAGCTGGAGTTGTGCCGGCATCGGCGGCACCAACGTGGCACACTACTGCAATCCTCAGGTGGACACCCTGCTGGCCCGTGCTTCCCGCTCCCCCGAGAGTGCTCGCAAGCTGTGGCGGGATGCGGTCGTGACCATCGAAGGCGATGCCCCGGCAATCTTCCTGTACGCGCCCGTCTTCCTCTACGCCGTAGACGCCCGGTTCGAGAAGGTGACGCTGCGCCCGGATTCACCCTGGTCCGAGGTCTGGCGCTGGAGAGTGCGCCCCGGTCAGGAAGCATCGAGGGATCGGGAGTGAGTCCCGCCGCGTGACGGGACCGAGGGACGCACGGTGAGCTGGGCGTTCCGCCGGATGCTCCAGGCGTTCGCCACCTTCCTGGTGGCTGTGGTCCTGATGTTCTTCCTGATGCGGCTCGCCCCCGGAGATCCGCTCTCCCGCCTGGGTGACGAGCGACCCTTCTCTCCCGCCGCGTTGGCCACACTCCGCGCGCGCTACGGTCTCGACCAGCCGCTGCTCACGCAGTTTCGTGCCTTCGTGAAACCGCTCGCCCGCGGCGACCTCGGCGTCTCCATCCAGCACCCCGATCGTTCGGTGAACAACCTGATCGCCCAGCGATTGCCCGCGACACTACTCCTCGGCGGGACTGTCCTGCTCATCAACTTCACGCTCGGCACCTGGCTCGGCGCCTGGCAGGCATTTCGTCGCGGCAGCAAGACCGATCATCTGCTCACCATCTTCACCCTGCTCCTCTACGCCACACCGTCCTTCTGGCTCGGCCTGAGTCTCGTGTGGCTGTTCGGCACCCAGTGGCATCTGTTGCCAGTCGCGTTCATGCATGACCCGCTGCTCTCTCCCGACGCGAGCCGACTGACCCGCTGGACCGACCTGCTCCGCCATCTGATTCTGCCCGCCGCGACGCTTTCCCTCGTCACGATCGCCGCGACAGTGCGATACCAGCGTGCCGCCATGCTGGACGTGTTGCACCTCGACTTCATTCGTACGGCCCGGACCAAGGGACTCCAGGAACGGCAAGTCCGCTGGCGCCACGCCTGGCGCAACGCCATTGGGGCGGTGCTCGCACTCTTCGGACTCTGGCTGCCGCTCCTGGTAGCGGGCTCGGTCTTCGTCGAGTCGGTGTTCGCCTGGCCCGGGCTCGGAACGCTCGCCGCCGAGGCGATCGGGACTCGGGACTATCCGGTGATCATGGGCAGCACGATCCTGGTTTCGGGTGTCGTCGTGCTGGGAAGTCTCCTGGCCGATCTCGCGCACCGCTGGCTGGATCCGAGGCTTCGCGAGGGATGAAAGAGTCCGTGCGGTATGCGCTCCGCGTCACCTGGGCTCGTCCCGAGGGGCGAATCGGGCTCACCATCCTCGCGATCATCGTCGTCGCGGCTCTGCTCCTGCCGCCGATGCTCCAGGATCCCCGTGCACAGCCCGACATTCTCAATGGCTCGCTCCGGCCTCCCAATGCCAGCCACTTGCTCGGCACCGATCACTTGAGTCGTGACGTGCTCTCGCGGGTGGTCCATGGTGCCCGAGTATCGCTCGCGGTGGCCGCGGGAGCGGTGGCGCTCTCGGTTACCCTGGGTGCGCTGATTGGCCTGGTGGCGGGGTACGCGGGAGGTTGGGTCGATGCCACCGCGATGCGCCTGGTCGACGGTGCCATGGCGGTGCCCCGGCTCTTTCTGCTTCTGCTCATCGCGGCCGTGATGGATCACATTCCGCTCACGCTGCTCATCCTGGCCATCGGATGTACTGGCTGGTTCGGGACCAGCCGATTAGTGCGCGCGGAGGTGCTGCGAATCCGCCAACTCGAGTTTGTTCGCTCAGCGGAAGCGCTCGGAGCCCGTCGCCGGCGCATTATCTTTCGTCACCTGCTTCCCAATGTGCTCGGGCCGCTGGCCGTCGCGACGACACTCGCAGTCGGGGATGTCATTCTGCTCGAAGCAGGCCTCTCGTTCCTGGGGCTCGGCGTGCAACCGCCAACCCCCTCCTGGGGAGGCATGATCCTCGACGCCAAGCCGGATATCATTTCCGCTCCCTGGACCAGCCTCGCACCCGGTCTCGCGATCGTTCTCACCGTGCTGTCGGTGAACCTGGTGGGAGAAGCCCTGCGAGACGCCCTGGACCCGCGCGAGTCATGAGCACGCTCCTTCGAATTGAGAATCTGAGGGTCTCTTTCTCCACCTCCGATGGCCACTCCCAGCCCGTCGATGGAGTGAACCTTTCGATCGCGCGGGGTGAGACGCTCGCGCTGGTAGGCGAATCGGGCTGCGGGAAAAGCCTGACGAGTCTTGCGGTGCTTCGACTCCTACCGGCTCCGGGCCAGATCGACGAGGGGAGTCGAATCACCCTGGGCGATACAGACGTTCTCTCACTCGAGGGCGAGGCGCTTCGCCAGATTCGAGGACGCAGGATCGGGATGGTGTTCCAGGATCCGATGACGAGCCTGAATCCGGTCTTCACCGCGGGAGACCAGATCGCCGAAGGGATACTTGCTCACTTTCCGGTGTCGCGCCGCGAGGCTCTGCAACGGGCAGAGGCACTGATGGTCGAGGTAGGAATTCCCGACCCCAAGGCACGGCTCAAGAGCTACCCCCATCAGCTGAGCGGCGGGATGCGCCAGCGCGTGATGATCGCGATCGCGTTGAGCGCTGAGCCGGAGCTGCTGATCGCGGATGAGCCGACGACGGCGCTGGATGTGACCGTTCAGGCCCAGATCCTGGAAGTCCTCGACCGGCTGCGCGAGTCGCGAGGCATGGCCGTGCTTCTCATTACTCACGACCTTGGCATCGTCGCTGGACGGGCCGATCGGGTCGCAGTCATGTACGCCGGCCGAATCGTAGAAGAGGCTCCGACGGCCCAGCTGTTCGCCAAGCCGTCGCACCCCTACACCCGCGGCCTCTTCGCCTCGATACCACGGCTCACCGGGCCAATCCGGCCACTAACCCCGATCAAGGGAATGGTGCCTTCGGCCACGGCCTGGCCGCAGGGGTGTCGCTTTCATCCCCGATGCCCGGAGGTGATGCCTGTGTGCACCACGGAGCCGCCCATCGCGGCGTTGGAGCCGGAGCATTGGATGAGGTGTTGGTTGGGTCGTGAGTCATGAGTCATGGGTCTTGGGTCTCAGGACCCTGACTACAGACTACCGAATCCAACCCCAAGATGGACTGACACCGATTGACCACGACCCAAGACCCACGACCCACGACCGATTACCGACCTAAATGTCCGCCCCGATCCTAGCCGTCACCGACCTCGTGAAGCTCTACCACGCCACCGGTCTGTTCAACCGGTCGACGCCGCCGGTGCGGGCCGTGGACGGAGTGTCTTTCGAGATCGGTCAGGGCGAGACGCTCGCGTTGGTAGGGGAATCGGGATGCGGAAAGTCGTCGGTTGGCCGCACGATCCTCAGACTACAGGAGCCCACCAGCGGGAAGGCTGTTTTCGAGGGCCAGGATGTGTTTGCCCTGGATCATGGGACGCTTCGGCCCCTGCGCCGTCGTATGCAGATCATCTTCCAGGACCCATACGGCTCGCTGAATCCCCGCATGACGATCGGCGACGCCATCGCCGAGGGGCTGGAGATCCACCGGCTCGCTCCCAAGGCTGAGATTCCGCGGCGAGTGGCGGGTCTGCTCGAAGAGGTCGGATTGGATCCGGCGTTCGCCAAACGCTATCCCCACGAGTTCTCCGGCGGGCAGCGCCAGCGTATAGGCATTGCCAGGGCGCTGGCGGTTGAGCCGGCCTTCATCGTCTGCGATGAGCCGGTTTCCGCGCTCGATGTATCGGTTCAGGCTCAGGTGCTCAATCTCCTGATGAACCTGCAGCAACGGCGCGGGCTATCCTACCTGTTTATCGCCCATGACCTCGCGGTGGTACGACAAATCGCCCAACGGGTCGCTGTGATGTATCTGGGGCGGATCGTCGAAATCGGGCCCACCGAGGAAGTGCTGGCCCGGCCCCGCCATCCCTATACCCAAGCCCTCCTATCGGCGGTCCCCGAGCCGAATCCCTCCGACCAGAGGGACAGGATCGTTCTGAGAGGCGACCTTCCCAGTCCGTCTCGTCCGCCGACCGGGTGCCGGTTCAACACCCGATGCTTCCACCCCTCGCGGGATTCGCGCTGTACCAGCGAGGTGCCCCAGCTCCGCCAGCTCGGCGCCTCCTTCGCCGCGTGCCACTATGCCTCGGACAGTGGTGCACCCAAGTGACCGGCGTGTCCTCAACACATCAGCATCGTCTCGATTTGAACCGTTGACGCGGGCTATCGGCGGAAGCTGGATGGAATCCCCAACCCCATACTCCCCAAGACTTTTTCCCGTTGACCTCCAGCCGTATGTCAGATGGAACTTTCTGGCCCGAATCTTGTCTAATACCGGAGTAGCGTCTGAATCGGTCCCAGATCGCGGGAGGGGAAAAATGCTGAAAGCGTTGTTCGTGATGATCCTCGGCAGTAACGAGATCGCCGCACGGGTGGTAAGGGCCCTTTCGCGACGGAGCACCAGTACCTCGTTTGGCTAAGCGATCAATCCCAATGAAGAACGGCCCCTCGATTCGAGGGGCCGTTTCTTTTTTGTCAGATCCAGGCGAGTCAGGATCCTCAGTCCTCCACCTTTTGCTCCATCGCCGCCGCCCGAGTTATCAGCTCCTCGCGCTGGATATTTACTGAGGTTGGTGCCTCTATCCCGATCCTGGCGCCCCTGCGATCGCTGGACAGGACGATTATCCGGATGCCGCCGTCTATGAGAATCGCCTCTCCCTGGCGGCGATTAAGAATCAGCACTGGTCATAACCTCTTCATTAAGGTTGCGGGCTCATGTGACAACCCTCTTCACAAACTACAATAGTCCCAATATCAATGGCACCCCAAAATCAGGTAATGTTGCCGACATTCTCCAGGTGACGTAGTCTGTGATCTAACGCACGGATTCATACAGATGAGCGCTTACGAAGCTTTCCAGCAATTGGACCTAAGGGTAGGTCGGATCACCGAGGCGGAGCCTCATCCTGCGGCTAGAAAGCCGGCGTACCGGCTCCGCATTGATTTCGGACCACTCGGCGTCAAGGCGTCCAGCGCCCAGCTTACGGATGTCTACACGCCGGAGGACCTGATCGGGCGTCAGGTGATTGCCGCGGTGAACCTGGGGACTCGTTCCATCGCGGGGTTTCAATCCGAGGTCCTGGTCCTCGGACTCCCCGATGAGCGGGGCCATGTTGTCCTTCTCGCCAGCGAACGCGACGTACCTCTGGGAGGCAAAGTCTACTAATGGGCCGAACGAACATTTCGAGCGGAGCGCCGTGGGAACCGGTGGTGGGTTATTCGCGAGCGGTTCGGGTGGGCAACTCGGTGCACGTATCAGGCACAGTCGGCCTGGGTCCGGATGGCAAGGTAGTGGCGCCAGGCAATGCCGGCGCACAGGCCACTCGAGCGCTGCAGATAATCGAGAAGGCGCTGATCGAGGCCGGTGCGACGCTCCGCGATGTCGTCCGCACCCGCACCTATGTCACCGACATCACCAAGTGGGAGGAGGTGGGTCGAGCCCACGGCGAGTTCTTCAGGGATATCCGCCCAGCCACGACCATGGTGGAAGTCTCCAGTCTGATCCATCCCGACATGGTAGTGGAGATCGAAGCCGAGGCCATTGTCGGGGGCTGAGGGCCGAGTTGCAACACGGGACTACGACTTGGTGATTGGATCCCAGATTGCGAAACACAGAGACACAGAGACACAGAGAATACACAGAACACTGAGAACACAGAAAACACGGAGAACAATTGGCGAGAAGGTTGGAAGACGTAGAGTTCTCTGGTTGTGGGCCTGAACCCTCTGTGCTCTCTGTGTCTCTGTGTTTGCTCTTAGGTCGGTTAGGGCACCCGCAGCGTCTGTCCGCGAGTGGGCTCTCCGCGTTCGATCCAGCGCCCGTTGGCGTAGTAGCGCTGGAACTGGGCAGGTAGCCCTTCGCCCTTTCCGAAGACCGCAGTCGTCTGCAGGTGATAGTGAACGTGGGGCTCGCTCGAGTTCCCGCTGTTGCCGCACTCGCCCAGCTGGTCGCCCTGGCCCACCCGCTGTCCCTGCTTCGCCAGCACTGTTCCGTTCTTGAAGTGGGCGATGAAGGAGTACTCCCCGTTTCCGTGGTCGATGATGACGTGGTTGCCCAGCGCCTGGGTTTGGTTCATGTTGCTGGGCCGATTATCCGGGATCCCATCCACCGCTTCAACAACAGTCCCGGCCCCCGGAGAGAGGACTGGCTGGCCGAAGCAGAAAAACTCCTTGTTCTCGAGGCCGTCTCCTGTGTGAGTCGAGCCATCTCGACGGATCACGAGGTCATAAGCGAAGCGTTGGTCGGTCGTGAAGGCGTGGTAGTTCTCGGGAATGGTGCGACCGCCCCAGAAGACATACCAGTCGCCGCGGAATGGAAGCCGGAGATCGGTCTTGGTCTGGTAGGAGAGGTACTTGGATGGAGCCTCCTCCCGTGCCGGCCGGATGAAGAACCCGGCGATGCGCGAAGCCGAATCGAAGGTCCACTGAACGGTGAATGACGCGGTAGACCGTTCGAACGCCGCCACCCGGGTATACAGTCGCACGCCGAGTGTGTCGGTCAGGCTCTCTCGGACAACGTTGACCTCGGGACCAATCTCCTCGGTTACCTGAGTTCGGAACGCCTCGAGGCCTGCCTCCTTACCGAGGACTTTCTGCATCTCGGGCGTCATCCCGGCCCAGATCGGATCCAGGCTGTCGGCATAGAAGAGCTGGGTATACCGTCGTCCCAGTACCAGCGTGGCGGCGCTATC
Source organism: Gemmatimonadales bacterium (assembly GCA_035472975.1). GTDB lineage: Bacteria > Gemmatimonadota > Gemmatimonadetes > Gemmatimonadales > GWC2-71-9 > DATBGE01. Next base: position 1,343 of record DATIOP010000265.1, on the reverse strand, counting down.
GCTCTGCGCCTCGGCGTAGGACGGATCAAGCAACAACAGCAGCAACAACCCCAGCGTCGGTATGCGCCGCATCGGAACTCCCGTCAAACGTTAGATTGGTCGCCATGCGAATCTACATCTCCGTGGACATGGAAGGGATCGCCGGCGTGGTGCATGAGGATCAGACCAATCCAATCGATCCCCGCTGTGCCGGCGAGTACGGCCGCTTCCGCGCCCTGATGACGGCAGAGGCCAATGCTGCGATCGAAGGGGCGATCGTCGGTGGCGCCGCTGCCGTGCTGGTAAACGACAGCCACTGGCTGATGCGAAACCTCCTGGCAGAGCAGCTCCATCCGTCAGCGCAACTGGTGAGCGGCGGGCCCAAGACCTGGTCTATGATGGAAGGCATCGAGTCCGGCCACGATGCGGCGGTCTTCATCGGGTATCACGCGCGGGCGGGAACCCAGAACGCCATCCTGGACCACACCTACACCGACCGTATTCTCGACGTCCGGGTGAACGGTACATCAATGGGCGAGTTGGGTCTCAATGCGACGCTGGCCGGGAGCTATGGTGTCCCGCTGGTCCTCGTCTCGGGAGACCAGGCGCTGGCCGCCGAGGCTGGGGAGCTGCTGGGTCAGTCGGTGAAGACCGTGATCGTGAAGACCGCACTGAGCCGCAACGCCGCGCGCTCACTCTCCCCGTCGGAAGCATGCGGTCGAATCCGGCAGGCCGCCGAGCAGGCGGTGAGGTCTCTGGGCAGCGTCCGTCCCTTTCTGCCCAAGGCTCCGTATGTTCTCGAGGTAGACTTTAGAGTGACGGTCGAGGCCGATTTGGCGCAGATGGCCCCCGGCGTAACGCGGACCGGCCCTCGCACTGTGGCATATCAGCACCAGGATTTTCGGGAGGTATTTCGAGCCTTGCGCACCATGTTCAACCTTGCGTCCGACAGCGCCTGAATCTCGGGTCGGTCGTGACCCGTAGGCGGGTAGTCTCTACCAAACTCCCCTAACACAACCACCCATGCTCCTCATCGGAACGTTGGCGCTCGCCGCACTGGTTCACTCCGCCGATACCACGAAGAAAAAGACCGACAGCCTCCCCCTCGTCGCCGACCGGAATCTCGATTTCGAGACCACCGAGGGCACCTGGATGTCGCTGGACGTCTCGCCCGACGGTCAAACCATTGTCTTCGAGCTGCTGGGCGACATCTACACGATGCCGATCGGTGGCGGAACGGCCCAAGCGATCACCTCGGGACCACCGTTCGACTCGCAGCCGCGCTGGTCGCCCGACGGAAAGCGGATCGTCTTCCTGAGCGATCGGGATGGCGCCGAGAACGTGTGGACCATGGATCCCGACGG
>DATIOP010000264.1:0-22019 GCA_035472975.1 Gemmatimonadales bacterium | reverse complement strand
GTGCAGGCGCTCCTTCCGTTTCCGGAATTTCGGAAGGAGTCTTTCCATGATTAGTCGCACCTCCCCCGCCGATCCCTCAATCACCTATCGCAAAGCCTTCCCCGGCTCCGCCAAGGTCTATGTCGATGGCCGCTTCGGAGTTCGGGTGCCGATGCGGGAGATAACCCTCAGCGGCGGAGAGTCGCCTCTACGGGTTTACGACCCGAGCGGTCCGCAGGGAAGCGATCCGATCCGGGGGCTTCCGGCATTGCGGGCCACCTGGATCGTGGAGCGCGATGTGGAGCGGGTAGGTGAGCCGGACAGCAGTGAGGGCGGACTGATCCCGCGCAGTCTGCGCCGCCAGGTGTACCAGGGACGAGGCGGGGTGACCCAGCTTCATTTCGCTCGCCGGGGGGACATCACTCCGGAGATGGAGTTCGTCGCGATCCGCGAGGGCTTGCCAGCCGATTTCGTCCGGCAGGAAGTCGCCCGAGGCCGGGCAATCATACCCGCCAACATCAACCATCCCGAGCTCGAGCCGATGATCATCGGCCGCAACTTTCACGTGAAGATCAACGCCAACATCGGGAACTCGGTGGTGGCGAGCAGCATCGATGAGGAGGTGGAAAAGCTGCGCTGGGCGACGCTCTGGGGTGCCGATACCGTGATGGATCTTTCGACCGGCAAGAACATCCACGAGACCCGGCAATGGATCATCCGCAACTCGGCGGTGCCCATCGGGACCGTGCCCATCTACCAGGCGCTGGAGAAAGTCGGCGGCGTCGCCGAGGATCTGACCTGGGAGATTTACCGGGATACGCTGATCGAGCAGGCGGAACAGGGAGTGGACTACTTCACGGTGCACGCCGGAGTGCTGCTGCGCTACGTACCGCTAACCGCAGGCCGGGTGACCGGCATCGTCTCCCGCGGCGGATCGATCATGGCCAAGTGGTGCCTGGCCCATCACACCGAGAGTTTCCTCTATACCCGCTTCCGCGAGATCTGCGAGATCATGCGGGCCTACGACGTTTCCTTCTCGCTTGGTGACGGGCTCCGCCCCGGCTCCATCGCCGATGCGAATGACGAAGCACAGTTTGCGGAGCTTCGCACCCAGGGGGAGCTCACCCGGGTTGCGTGGGAGTATGAGGTTCAGGTCATGAACGAAGGGCCGGGCCACATCCCGATGCACTTGATTCGGGAGAACATGGACAAGCAGCTGGAGTGGTGCGGCGAGGCTCCGTTCTACACCCTGGGCCCGCTGACCACCGACATCGCTCCGGGATACGATCACATCACGAGCGCCATCGGCGCCGCGATGATCGGGTGGTACGGTACCGCGATGCTCTGCTACGTCACGCCGAAGGAGCACCTCGGCTTGCCGGACCGGGACGATGTGAAGGCCGGGGTCATCGCGTACAAGATCGCCGCTCACGCCGCGGACCTGGCCAAGGGTCACCCGCATGCGCGCGCCTGGGACGATGCCCTGAGCAAGGCGCGATTCGAGTTCCGGTGGGAGGACCAGTTCAACCTGGCACTCGATCCCGTCACCGCGCGGGCCTTTCACGACGAGACCCTGCCCGCGGAAGGCGCCAAGCTGGCCCACTTCTGCTCGATGTGCGGGCCGAAGTTCTGTTCGATGAAGATCACTCATGAAGTGCGGGACTACGCGGCGGCCGAGATGGCTCGAAAGGCCGAGGAGTTCCGGGCCAGTGGCGGAGAGGTCTATCTGAAAGCCTGACGCGTGACACCGCGCGCTCCGCGCGGTATGGTAGAGCAGCAAGACCCACTCTAGCTGGAGGCAAACTCTGGACCTGCTGTCTGGCCGCGTTTCGCGTCTCGGCTCCCCGGAGCGTCAGGCGATTCTCGGCCTCCTGATTCTCGGCGCGGTCGTCGCCTCCCTACTTGGCCTCACCTACCTCGGATTCGAAACTCTGTCGTCAGCCCGCGCCTATGTGGGAGGCGAGGGCTTCTGGTCCAAGGCGCAGAAGGATGCGGTCTATCACCTGATCCGGTACGCCCGCGATGCCGATCCAGCAGAGTACGCCGCGTTCAGAAAAAACCTGACGGTTCCACTAGGTGATCGCGATGCCAGATTGCAACTCGAAAGCCCCGATCCCGACCCGTGGCGTGTGAAGGTGGGTTTTCTCCTGGGGCGCAATCACCCTCAGGATATCGAGCGAATGGCCACGTTCTTCCGGCGTTTTCGCAAGGTCAGCTTCGTGGACCAGGCGGTCGGCATCTGGGCCCAGGCCGATTCCCTTATCGGCGAGCTGGCTTCGGTGGGCTCCCAGGTCAACGCGGAAATCACTTCCGGGCGGCCCGACCCTGCCCACCTCGAGAGTTTGTTGAACGATGTCGACAAGCTCAGCGGCGAGCTGACTCAGCTGGAAGACGCTTTCTCGAGAACCATGGGAGACGGCGCGCGATGGGCTGCGCGGGTCGTGTTCGCTGCGATCGCCGGCGCCGCCGCCCTTCTGGTGGCGCTCGCCGTCTTCGTATCCTGGCGTATGCACCAACGGGTGCGGGAGTCGGAGGAGTCACTGCGCGCCAGCGAGGCCCAACTCCGGCAGGCGCAGAAGATGGAGGCTGTGGGTCAGCTTACGGGCGGCATTGCGCATGACTTCAACAATCTGCTCACGGTGATCCTCTCAACCGCGGAGCTGATCGAGGCCGAGTTGCCGCCGCATGCGACGGAGGCGCGAACTGACCTCAACGATTTGAAGCACGCCGCCGAGCGCGGCGCAGAGATGATTCGCAAGCTGCTCGCGTTCAGCCGGAGCGGGCAGCTGCAGTTCCGGTCGTACGATCTCTCCCAGCTCGTGGCCGAGTCGGTGCAGATGCTGCGCCGGGTGCTCCCATCGCATGTCGAGGTCCTGGTGGACACCGATCACACCGTCCACCCGATAAGCACCGACCCCGCGGTGCTCGAGCAGATCCTCCTCAATCTTGCGACCAACGCCCGTGATGCGATGCCCGACGGAGGGAAGCTGCGTCTCTCGATCGCCCCGGTCCGGCTGGACCAGCGCCAAATCAGCCGACTGGGATGGGGTCGGGCCGGCAGCTACACCGCACTGCGGCTCAGCGATTCTGGCCTGGGAATGGGGCAGGGGGTGCGGGAGCGAATTTTCGAGCCCTTCTTCACTACGAAGCCTCCAGGTCAGGGGACCGGCCTGGGGATGGCGATGGTGTATGGGTTGATGAAGCAGCACGGCGGGTTCATCGAAGTGGAGAGCACGCCGGGCATTGGGACGACGGTGACGCTGTACTTCCCTCCGGCGCTGGAACAGCCCACTCCGGCGCCACTCCTCCCGGTCCCGGCCCCGGCGGGTACGGAGACCATTCTCCTGGTCGAAGACGAAACCGCCCTACGCCGCTCGGCGACTCGGATCCTCGAACGCAAGGGATATCGGGTGCTGACTGCCGCCGATGGCGAGGAAGCGCTGCAGATGTTTCGAGTGCACCGGGATCGGGTCGCCCTGGTGCTTTCGGACGTCGTCATGCCAAGACTCAGCGGTCCCGGGCTCTATTCCGCTCTACGGAGAGAAGGGGTTCAGGTGCCCTTCCTCTTCATGAGCGGTTATACCGAGCGCCACGGGTCGACAATGCAGATCCCGCCGGGAGTTCGGCTGGTGCAGAAGCCGTGGGATGCGGGGGATCTGTTGCTTTGCATTCAGGAGCTCCTCAGCCACCGCGCTCCGAGCTGAACCGCCTCGGCCTTTCCGTAGAGCCAGCGGAGCATTTCCGGGAGAGCCCCGCGCCAAGTGGGGAGATCGTGACCCCCTGGCATCGTCACATGAATCACGTCCCGCCCGGCCTGGTAGCCCTTCCCCAGAATTTCCTCCACCAGTTCTTCGGTGTCCTGGATCGAGTCGATTACGCCATCGCCATCGCGGTCGGCGGCTTCGTCACGGACCCCGGTTTCGAGCCACATACGGAGAGCGGGGCGGCCAGAGGTCTCCCGCACCCGGCGATGCATGATCCGCGAGGCCTGCTTCAACTCGGGTGAACGATCGTTGGTGCGCCACCAGAACGATCCCGACATGACTCCTACCGCCCCGATGCGGTCCGGATTGCGCCAGGCCAGGTCGAATGCCGACAGGCCACCCAGCGACAGTCCCGCGATCGCCGTGGCAGGGGGACCGGTCAGCACCCGGTAGCGGCTCTGGATGAAGGGCATCAATTCACTCAGGATGAATTGCTCGTACTGGCTCGCGCGGTCCCCATAACCCTGAGCATTGGGAACCCCGGCGGTTCCGTACTCGCGGATCCGGTCGCCGGTTGCGTGGATCGCCACAACCACGATTGTCGCCGCCGAACCATCCCGCTGGGAACGTTCGAGAGCGGCCGCGAGGTCGAGGCTCTCGGAATCCTGTCCATCGTTCAGATAGAGCACCGGATATCGCTCCGCTCCCGGGCCGTAGTAGCCGATGGGAAGGAACACGTCTACTGTCCGCCTGGGCTTCAGGAACCGCGAACGAGTGTCCTCCAGACGCTCGATCGCTATTTCTCCCCGCCGCGTGCCGGTGACTTTCGCCGTCAGGGGTGCGTCGAGGGTACGGCGGGTCCGGTGCAGGATGTCGCGCCAAATGGTCATGGCAGAAGTATACTTCGTGCGGTTATTCTGTTGCGATGATCTTCCTTCGATTCTACCAGGAGCAGCTCGCGCAAGTGAGCTATCTCATCGGCTGCGGGCGGACCGGTGAGGCGCTGGTCGTTGACCCCAACCGGGACATCGAGCAGTACATCAAGGCAGCCGATCGGTCCGGGCTCAAGATCACCGCGGTGACCGAGACCCACATTCACGCCGATTTTGTCTCCGGGGTGCGCGAACTGGCGCAACGTACCGGCGCCAAGCCGTATCTGTCCGACGCCGGCGACCGGGACTGGAAATACACCTGGGCCGGCCCCGCGAATGCCGGACTGCTGAACGAAGGAAGCCAACTCCAAATCGGCAACATCAAGATCGAAGCGTTGCACACTCCGGGTCATACGCCGGAGCACATGAGTTTCATGGTCACCGACGGCGCCGTGGCGGACTCGCCGATGGGTGTCGTTACCGGTGACTTTCTCTTTGTGGGAGACGTGGGCCGGCCCGACCTGCTGGAAAAGGCGGCCCGAGTCAGCGGTGCGTCCGAAGGTTCCGCCAAGGCCCAGTTCGCCAGCGTCCAGCGATTCCGCTCGATGCCGGATCACCTCCAGGTCTGGCCGGGTCACGGTGCGGGCTCGGCGTGCGGCAAGGCCATGAGCGCCGTGCCGCAGTCCACGGTCGGCTATGAGAGGCTTTTCAACTGGGCTTTTCAGATTCCAGACGAGCCGGAATTCATTCGGCAGGTTCTCTCGGGCCAGCCCGATCCGCCGCGCTACTTCGGCGAGATGAAGCGACTGAACAAGCTGGGCCCCGCAATTCTGGGTGGTCTTCGCCGTCCGGCGAGGTTGCCGGAAACTCGCTTGCGTCCCTTGCTCCGCGATGGCGCCCTGGTCGTGGATCTCCGAACCGCGGCCGACTTCGCCGGCGGCCACGCACCAGGCTCCATCAATATTCCGCTCAACCGCAGCTTCACCGGATGGGCCGGGTGGCTCCTCCCGTATGACCGCGACTTCTATCTCATCGTCGACGAGAGCACCACTGCGGCCGTGGACGCCGCGGTCAGGGACCTGGCATTGATCGGGCTGGACCGGATCGGAGGCTATTTCGGCAGCGAAGCCCTGGTGGCCTGGAAGGAGACCGAGGGACCGCTGGGGACAGTTCCCCAGGTTGAGGTCTCGGCTCTGTCCGCTTCCCGGGATCGTCGTTTTGTCCTCGACGTTCGGGACGACTCGGAGTGGGCCGGCGGCCATCTTCCCGGAGCCCGACACATTCCGTTGGGCCGGCTGCCCGACCGGCTGGATGAGATCCCGCGGGACGGGGATCTCGTAGTCCACTGTCAGAGCGGATCCCGCTCCTCGATCGCCGCGAGCCTCTTACTCGCCGGCGGGTTCACCCGTTTGGCCAATCTTACCCCCGGATTCGCTGGATGGCTGTCGGCGGGGATGCCGGTCGAGCGCAGCTCGACTCCCTGACCCCGTTCGAACGCGCGGCGTTCCGTCTGGTTCGCCGGATGAATCAGGGTCGCTGGAAGCGCCTCTGGTGCTGGTGTGGCCGGCAGATCGGCGCGCGCTGGATAGACGCGTTCATCGGACCCCGGCTCGAGATCCACGGACTCGAACGAATCGCCAGCGCCAGCCGCGAGCGACCTCTCCTCCTCGCTGCCAATCATCGCAGCTTCTTCGACATGTATGTCGTGATGGCCCTGCTCTTCCGGCGGACGAGCGGGTGGCGCGACATCTACTTCCCGGTACGTGGCCGGTTTTTCTATCAGTCGCCCCTCGGCGTCATGGTCAACTTCGTCGGCGCCTGGTGGGCGATGTACCCGCCGTTCTTTCTCACCCCCGGTAGACGCCGTTTCGATCAGTATGCCTTTCGGATTCTTGCTGATCTGTGCCGGGAGGGAGGAGGCCGGCTGATCGGCTACCACCCTGAAGGGACCCGAAACAAGAGCGCGGACCCCTACTCCTTGCTCGATGCCCAACCTGGGATTGGCCATCTCATTCTCGAGGCTCGCCCCCAGCTCGTGCCGGTGTTCATTGCGGGACTCTCCAACAGCCTGGGTCATGAGCTGGGGCGGGGACGGCGAGATGGTTCCCCAGTCCGGGTTCATTTCGGAGAGCTGGTGGATTACGGCGCATCGGCTGACCTGACGGAACGGGTTCCGGCTCGGGCGGTTGCCGAGGACGTGATGCGACGGATTCGAGCCCTGGCCCAGGAGGATCGCGCCCGCAATTCGGTCATCTGACCGTTCGCGTCCCCCTCTATTAGGTTGCAGCACCCCTTCCCCGCCCTGATGACCGACGCCGCAGGTCTGATTTCATACCTCGGAACCTGGGTACAGCTGGGCGGAATTCTCCTCCTGCTCACGCTGTTCCGGCTGCTATCCCGCCATGCGGGGACCCGCTCCTATTTCGTCATTTGGGCCCAAGCCTGGCTGGTCCTGCTGGTCGCCGTCACGGCGATTCTGCTCCGCTACTTCCTGGCTCCGGGGCTCAGCCCGGTGCTTCTCGCGGAAAAGAGTCCTCTGGCGACTCTGCTTTATCTCCTCTACCAGTCCGCGAAGCTGCTGCATCTCGGGCTCCTGGTTTCCGGCACGATCGAATTTGCCCACGGCCGTCAGGTCCCGCGGAACTGGCTGCCGTGGGCAGCGGCCATCGGGATCTATGCGGCTGCGACGGTAGTCCAATCGCAGGATCTCGACCGGATCGTTTTCTGGCAGGGTTTCCTCGGAGTGGCTGTCTATGCCACTTGCGCCTGGCTGATGCTGGCACTTCCCGCGGAGCGGAGGACTCCGGGCACCCGGGTTACCGGAGTCACCTTCACCCTGCTCGCAGCGCTTTGGGTGGTTTACCTCCTGGTCTTTGGCGGATTACAGAAGATAGGACCGCAGGTCGTAGCTTCACCGCTTTCTACCTTCGCTCAGTTCAACTCCTATTTCGATATCGTCCTGGCGCTGCTGCTGGGCTACGGGATGGTTGTCATTCTTCTGGAAGACTCGCGGCGCGAGGTGGACCACGCCAGGATAGCCCGATTGAGGGATGTCTCGGCCTCGGAAGCGCGGATGGTTGGATTGATCGGTGCGGCGAACGAGGCCATCGTAACACTCGACGAGTCCTACTGCGTGGCGATCTTCAATCCCGCCGCGGAACGGATGTTCCACGTCTCGGCTTCGGCCGCAACGGGCAAACCCTTTAGCGAACTCATTGCTCCTCGCGCGCGGGCCCAGGTTGAGGCGCTGCTTGCCCAGAGCGACGATCCGCTCAACCGTCCGGGCCCTCCCTCTCTTTTTCCGGGATTGCGCCCCGACGGCAGCGAGTTGCCGCTGGAATGCTCGGTTTCTACCCGACGTCTGGCGGACTCGCTGATGCGGATAGTCGTGCTGAACGACGTGTCGGAGCGGCTGGCGGCCGAGGCCGAGCGGGAGGAGCTGACCACCAGGCTTGCCCAGTCGTTACGGATGGAGGCGGTGGGGCGACTCGTCTCCGGTGTGGCCCACGAGCTCAACAACCCGCTGGCGGCGATCCTCACTTTCAGTGAAGATCTTCTGCGCGAGCCGGCAGCGGGACTCCCCACCGAACCACTCGTGGTCATTCGGGATCAGGCTCAGCGAGCCCGTGCCATTGTGCGTGACCTTCTCGCCTTTGTTCGCCGTCGCGAAGAGCGCCGGGAGCACATCGCGACGAATGATCTGGTCGAGCGAGTGACCAAGGCCATGCGGAGGGAGATCGAACGGCTGGAGCTTCGGATGGAGGTGGAAGTCGGGTCGGGGCTGCCGGCGATCATCGGGGATTCGGTCGGCCTAGAGCAGGTTTTGACCAACCTGCTCGACAACGCGATGCGAGCGGCCGGGAAACGCGGCTGGATTGCCCTTCGTGCTCAGACTGTCCGTGAGGGGTTGCAGATCGTGGTCGAGGATAGTGGTGAGGGGATCCGGCCCGAATTGCTGCCACGAATTTTCGAACCGTTCTTCACCACCCGAGCGGCGGGCCAGGGAACCGGTCTGGGACTCTCCGTTTCCCTCGGCATCGTGGAACAACATGGAGGCCGGCTCACGGTGGAGAACCGGCCGGGCCCTGAGCACGGGGCGCGTTTCACCGTCCTGCTTCCTTTCGGAGTTGCCACCACCGATCGTCGCCTCACCCCGAGGGTGCCACAGGTTCCGGTGGAGGACCCGCTCTCCTCCCTGCCGAAAGCAGACCCTGGGCGAAGCCCGCGAGTGCTGATCATTGACGACGAAGCGCCGGTCCGAGCCGCGATGCGCCGGTTCTTCGAGCGGCGCGGGTGGACAGTCGAGGAGGCCGAAGACGGGCAACCCGGTCTCGCGGCGGTTCTCGCCGCCCCAGACGACGAGCTGTATGACCTCGTGATTTCAGATCTGAAGATGCCCGGGATGTCGGGCATTGACGTGCACAACGGACTCGCCGCGACCAAACCCGCGTTGTTAAATCGCCTGGTCATCGCGACGGGAGATACCGCTTCCCCGGATGCTGCCATCTTCCTCCGCAAGACCCGTTGTCCGATTCTTGAAAAGCCGTTCGCCCTCGATGATCTGGCCCGCATCGCGGATCAGGTAATGGGTCCCACCTCGCCGGGGTAACGATCTCTCGGCGTGACTGCGTGGCGTTCGATTGGTGAGCATCGCGCGGTTCTGGTTAGGTCGCCTGCCTTTCAACCATGGAAATTCTTTTTTGGGGGGCCCCGGTGCTGCCGGTTTGGTCCACCCGGCCTGCCGTCTCCACCGTTCTCCTGTCAAAGTGGCCAACAAAACCCGGCACGGCGGCTGCTCAGGACGGGACGTCGTTCCGGGCGCTGCTGCCCGGGTACTGAACAATCCAAATACCCAGTTTTCGGAGGGACATATGTCGCTTATGCTGCGCCGCTTCGCGCCTTCCAACGATCTTCTCGGAGTGCACCGGCTTAACGCACTCCTCGACGACGCCTTTTCCGGCTGGCCCGGTAACGGAGTCGCGACCTCTGCCTGGCTGCCGGCCGTGGATGTCTTCGAGGATAAGGAGAGCCTCAAGATCGTGGCCGAGCTGCCTGGCCTGAAGCCGGAAGACGTGAAGATCACGATGGAGAACAACACCCTCACTCTCCGTGGTGAGAAGAAGCAGGTTGCTGAGGAGAAGAGTGAGCGGGTGCATCGCTATGAGCGGAGCTATGGCACGTTCGAGCGGGCGTTCTCCCTCCCCAACACCGTGGACGCCGAGAAGGTGGCCGCCTCGTTCGAGAACGGTGTGCTGACGATCACCCTGCCCAAGGCCGAGAAGGCGAAGCCGCGGGAGATCGCGGTGGCGGCGAAGTAACAGCGGCCGTCAGCCGTTAGCCATCAGCCGTTAGCTGTTCGTAGAAAGAGAAACCCTCCGTGGCTTCCATCGGAGGGTTTCGTTTGTTGCGGAACCGCTCACCGCTCACCGCTCACCGCTCACCGCTAACCGGCAATGGCTGACGGCTAATACCACGCTATCGGCGCCTCATCCAAATTGATGTACACCTGCTTCGTCTCCATGTACTCCTCCACACCCCAGTGGCCGAGCTCGCGGCCGAAGCCTGACATCTTGTAGCCGCCCCACGGCGCCTCGAGCATGGTGGGCTGCATGTGATTGACCCAGACCACTCCGGCCTCGAGGCTCTTCACCACGCGGAATGCCTTGAAGATGTCGCGGGTCCACACCGCTGCAGCGAGACCGTAAGGTGTGGCGTTGGCGATCTCGATCGCTTCCGCTTCGTCCTTGAACGGGATCACGCTCATCACTGGTCCGAAGATTTCTTCCTGCGCGATCTTGGCGTTGTTGTCCACGTCGTAGAAAATGGTCGGCTCGACGTACCAGCCCTTGTCGAACTTAGGCACACCGCCGCCCGCGGCGACCTTGGCTTCTTTTCGTCCGATCGCCTGATACTTCACCACGCGGTCTCGCTGCTCTGCGCTGACCAACGGCCCCATCTTGGTATCCCGCTCGATACCCGGTCCCAGCTTGATGGTCTTGGCCTTCGCGGCGCAGGCCTCGACGAACTTCTTGTAGATGTCCTTCTGGACCAGCACTCGGCTCCCCGCCGAGCAGACCTCGCCCTGGTTGATGAAGGTCCCGAACAGGGCTCCGTCCACCGCCGCTTCGAAGTCGGCATCGGAAAAGAAGATGTTGGGAGACTTCCCGCCCAGCTCCAGCGATACTCGCTTGAGCTGATCCGAAGCGTTCCTCATGATCAGCTTGCCGACTTCGGCCGAGCCGGTGAAGGCGATCTTCCGGATCTCGGGATGGACTACGATGGGCCCGCCGGCATCGGGGCCGAGTCCGGTAACGATGTTCACGACACCCGGTGGAAGCCCGATTGCCTCGAAATCCTTGGCGAGGTCGAGCAGGGAGAGCGGCGTCTGCTCAGCGGGTTTGATGACCACGGTGCAACCGGCCGCGAGGGCGGGGCCGAGTTTCCATGCGGCCATCGCCAGCGGGTAGTTCCAGGGAATGATCTGGCCGGCGACACCCATCGGCTCCTTCACCGCGAGCACCATGGCGTTGGTCGGAACCGGGATCACTTCGCCGTTGATCTTGGTGGCGAGCCCGCCGTAGTACTCGAAGCAGGTCGCTGAATCATCCATGTCGTACTCGGACTCGACGATCGGTTTGCCGGAGTTCAAGGTTTCGATCTTGGCCAGCTCGTCCCGCCGGGCCCGGACCCGCTCGGCGAGCCGAAGCAGGATTCGACCTCGCTCCTGGGCGGAGGTGTTCTTCCATCCTCCATAGAACGCCTTCTTCGCCGCCTGCGCCGCCTTGTCGATGTCCTTTGCGTCTCCCGCGGGGCAGGTGGCGATCACGTCCTCGGTGGCGGGATCGTAGACGTTGAAAGTCTTCCGGCTGGTCGCGTCGACGAACTTGCCGTCGATGTACAGCTGGTAGCGTTGCACGGTTCCAAGTCCTCGATGAGTAAGGAGTGAGGAGTAAGGAGTGAGGAGTAAGGAGTGAGGAGTAAGGAGTGAGGAGTGAGGAGAAGGTTGGCGAGACGCCACTCCTTACTCCTCACTCCTTACTTCTAACTGTCTTTGAGAATCTCCCTTGCCGCATTGTATCCACACGCTCCCATCACGCCGCCACCCGGGTGCGTCGCCGCGCCGCACATGTATAGCCCCTTGATCGGTGTGCGGTAATCGGCGTAGCCGGGGACCGGTCGCATGAACGAAAGACTGGAGAGCGACATCGTTCCCTGCATGATATTTCCGCCGGTCAGCCCGAAGCGGGTCTCGAGATCGGCCGGAGCGAGGACCTGATAGTTGATTACCGCTTTCCGGAAGTTGGGAGCGTACTCCGTCATGATGTCGATGCAACGTTCCGCGTAGCGTTTCTTGTTCTCCTCCAGCGTTCCCGCGTCGGCAGCGAGCTTGTAGGGGAAATACTGGGTGAACATGGACATCACGTGCTGGCCCTTGGGAGCCACCGTATCATCGAGCGAGCTGGGGATTGTGGCCTCGACGATCGGATTGTCCGAGATGTAACCGTACTTGGCCCGATCGAACGCCTTCTCGATGTAGTCTCGGGTGGGACAGAGGTGAATCGTGCCGCGGTGCTGAGGTCCTGGGGTGTTCCCGGGCAGACAGGTGAAATTCGGCACCTCGGACAGCGCCAGGTTCACCTTGCAGCTCGCGCTGGCGTAGTCGAGATGACGGACCGAATCCGCGAAATCCGTCGGCAGCTCCTTGGGATCCATCAGCTGCAGGAAGGTGACGTGCGCGTCGACTGAAGACACGACCTTTGTGGCCCGATACTCGGTGCCGTCCTTCATCGCTACTCCGACAGCGCGCCCACCGTTGGTGAGAATTCGGGCGACCGGAGCGTTCACCTTGATCTCGGCCCCCTTCTCTTTCGCCGCGGACGCGATCGCGTTACTGAGTCCACCCATCCCGCCGCGCACATATCCCCAGACTCCGCGCACCCCGTCGCACTCACCCATCACGTGGTGGAATAGCACATACGCCGTCCCCGGCATCGAAGGAGTAGCGAAAGCGCCGATGATCGCATCGGTCGCGATCGTCGCCTTGACCTCTTCCGATTCGAACCAGCGATCGAGGATCGGATTGGCGGCGCCGGTAAGTATTTCAACCGCCTTCTGGCCGTCGGTGCCCAGTTTCTTGAAGGCGAGTCCCAGCTTGAGCAATTGAAGCAGGTTGCCCGGCGCCATGGACCAGGGATTGGGCGGGGTCTGGATCAGTGTCGGCTCCAGGAAATCGGCGACTCGCTCCAGCATCGCCTCATACTTGGGAAGCGCCTCGGCATCCTTCTTCGAAAACTTGGATATCTCCCGGTGAGTCATCTCCTTGTCGGGACCCATCAGGAGATACCGGCCATCGGGGAACGGGGTGAAGCTGGACGGGCTCCGCGGCAACATGGCGAAGCCATGCCGCTTGAGCTCCAGATCACGAATGATCTCGGGTCGGAAGAGGCTGTTGACGTAGCTGGCCGTAGAGACCTTGAAGCCGGGCCAGATCTCCTCGGTCACGGCGCAGCCGCCCACCAGCTCGCGTCGCTCGAGCACCAGGACTTTACGACCGGCGCGGGCGAGATATGCGGCGGTGACCAAGCCGTTATGGCCACCGCCGATGATGATGGCATCGTATTGGGAAGACATTTGGAATCTCGGAACGTGGTGAATAGTGTCGAGTCAACAGCCGTCAGCCGCTAGCCGTCAGCCGAAGAGCTCTTCACCATTCATCCTTGTCGAGCCGAAGCCCGACCCCGCTGTTGGAGGGTGTCACGACGGTCATCGGGAGAACCTAACGGCAGGCCCAGACGGCGCAACCTCATTTGGGGCGAGCCGCGAGGGCTCAGGATCCAGTCTTCTCTCGCATCAGCCGGGCCCATATCACGATCACCACGACGGAGACCAGGAAGATCACGGTGCCGATCGCATTCACCTCGGGGGTGATCCCCCGGCGGAGCTGCCCCCAGATCTGGAGCGGCAGGGTATTCTGTCGGCCGATGAGGAAGAAGGTCACCGCGATCTCGTCGAGACTCAGGGTGAACACCAGGAGTCCGGCCCCCAGCACCGCCGAGCGGATGTTGGGGAGAGTAACGAGCCAGAACGTCTGCCATTCGCTGGCATAAAGGTCCTGGCTGGCTTCCTCAAGCGCGCGGTCGAACCGCTGCAACCGGGCGTACACCTGGGTCACTACCACCGAGGTGAGTGCCGCGCCGTGACCCAATACCACCGGCCAGCCAGGGATGATGGGGAATCCGCTCGAAAGGCTCAGCCCGATGAATGAGAAATAGGTGAGCAGAGCGACGCCAGTAATGATTCCGGGCAGGATGAGCGGCAGAAGGACCAGGCGGCGGAAGGCGGCCTTTCCCGGGAACTCGAGCCGGTCAAGCGCGAACGCGCCGGGCACCCCTACCAGAAGTGCGATCCCCACCGCCAGCAGGGCGAGTTTTGCACTGGCCAGCGTTGCCGCGATCATGCCGCGATCGTGTGCCAGGTCCACGAACCAATGGAGCGTGAAAGGCCGGAACGGCCATGCCACGATGCTCGAGTCGTGGAAAGCGTAGAGCACCACGACCACGAGCGGGAGATAGATGAAAGCGAAGACGCCAGCTCCCGCGGTCCAAAGCGCGCGACTCCACCAATCGGAGCCGGGAGCGCCGGCGACTCGGGTTGCGTTCACTTGGCTGGACCTGCCGTGCCCACCGCCGCGGCTGCGGCAGCCTGGACCTTGGCGGTCGAGCCGGTGTAGTTCATCGCGGTCTCGATCTTGTTCGCCAGCCAGAGCAAGGTGAAGGTCAGGACCAGCATTACCACCGAGACGGCGGCTCCGAGCGGCCAATTGAACGCCACCCCGAAGAGACTTACCACCAGGTTCGATACCATCAGCGCGCTGTCGTTCCCGCCCAGGAGTCCCGGCGCGATGAAATCACCCATGCTGAGCACGAAGCTGAAGGTGCACCCTGCCACCACGCCGGGGAGTGAGAGCGGAAGCACCACATGCCGGAAGGTCTGCCAGCGGCTGGCATAGAGATCCTGGCTCGCTTCCTTCAACGCCGGAGGGATCGCCTCGAGCACGGCGTAAATCGGCATCAGGGTGAACGGCGTGTAGATGTGAATCAGCGCGATGATCACCGCCCACTTGCTGTAGAGAAGGAAGGCGACCGGCTGATCGATCAGATGCGCCCACTGCAGAAAACCGTTCAGGATCCCTTCCTGCCCCAGGATGATCTTCCAGGCATAGGCCCGCACGAGGTAGCTGACCCACAGCGGAATGATCACCGCCATGTACATCAGGTCCCGATGTCGCTTGACCTTGAAGGCCAACAGGTAGGCCAGTGGGTAGGCGAGCAGCAGAGCCACGATGGTGACCCGTGCCGCGATACCGGCGGAGAAGAGAATCGTGTTGGGATAGAGGGGTGTGCCGAAAAGCCGGCGGTAGTTCTCCAGCGTCAGCTCGTGGGTGAGCCTGCCGTTGGTGAGCCGGAAGAACGAGTGGGCGAACAGAAACAGGTACGGCAGCAGGAGCAGGACGGTCACAAAACCGACTGGCAGTCCCGCGCCGATGAAGGTGCGAACCCGGGGCCGGGCGCGAACCCAGTCGAGCCAGTCGGGCTTGGCGGCTCGGCGGCTCGGCGGCTCGGCGGCTCGACTAGTCTCCGACACAGCGGCCCCGCTCTGTTGGCCAGGTGACCATGAGTGTGGCCCCGGCTTCCGGTGCGGGTTGCTGCGCGGGCCAGTGCAGCACCAGATGGCCGCCGCCATCGATCGACGTGTGAACCCGGGTAATCACTCCGGTGAACACCGCATCGACCACTGTCACCGGCAAGCAACCCGGCCCGTCCGCACTTGCCGGTCGGACGTGCTCCGGTCGCACCGCGAGCCACGCAGGTTTCCCCTCGACCCACGATGGCGTGGCACTCGCTTCAAAGTCTCTTCCTGCAATTGTCAACCGAGCCGCCGAGTCGCCGAACCGCCGAGCCACGGTCGTCTCCAGGAGATTGGTCTCACCAATGAAATCGGCGACGTAGCGGGAGACAGGTTCTTCGTACATCTCCCGCGGTCCGCTCAGTTGCTCGATCTTTCCGTTCCGCATCAGGGCGATGCGGTCGGACATGGTGAGTGCCTCTTCCTGATCGTGGGTCACATAGATGAAGGTGATCCCCAACCGTTTGTTGAGCTGTTTCAATTCGAGCTGCATCTCCTTGCGCAGCTTCAAATCGAGTGCGCCGAGCGGCTCGTCCAGCAGCAGGACTCGGGGACGATTGACCAGGGCTCGGGCGAGTGCCACACGTTGCTGTTGCCCTCCCGAGAGCTGGCGGGGGGCCCGCTCTCCCAGATGGCCGAGCTGGACCATCTGCAGCGCTTCCTCTACCCGTTTCCCGATTTCCGCCTTGGGGACTCCCCGCATGCGCAGGCCGTATCCCACGTTGTCCCGCACACTCATGTGAGGGAACAGCGCATAGGACTGGAATACGGTATTGATGTCCCGCTTGAAGGGAGGGAGGGGCGTGATCGACGTGCCCTCCATCAGGATTTCGCCGGACGTGGGGCGCTCGAATCCGGCGATCATGCGCAGCGTCGTCGTCTTTCCCGAGCCCGAGGCGCCGAGGAAGGTCAGGAACTCTCCGGCCGCGATGTCGAGCGAGAGATCATCGACGGCGGTGAAAGCGTCGAAGCGCTTGGTGAGGTGGCGGAGTTGGAGGATGGGGGGCATAAGTGGAAGTGTGCGAAGGTGTCAGGCGTCAGGTGTCAGGTGCCAGGAGGTCCGCCCCCTGATCCCTGACACCTGATCCCTGACACCTCTTACTTCGCCGCCTTAACCTCGTTCCACACTTCCTGGTACTTGTCGCGCCGAGGGCTCCACTGCCAGAAGTTCACCTTGGTGCCGTACTCGGCGATGTCACGCTGTGTTGCGACCTGCTGGGGTGCCATGTACGCCTTGGCTCCCGGACTGGCCACGATGTAGTTGGTCACGTCGGCCATCAGCTTCTGAGTGAAGGGCTGCGAAGCGTACTCCAGCCAGGCGTATGCCGCATTGAGATTGGTCGCCCCGGAAGTGAGTACCCAGTGGTCGGCCCAGGCGGTGGTGCCTTCCTTGGGAATAACCTCTCCAGCCGGGAAGCCGGCCCCGCGAAGCTGAGCGGTCATGAGGGGCCAGCCTTCTCCGGCAACGATTTCCCCGCTCTGAAAGAGCTGGGTCATGTCGCCGGCGGTGGACCAGTACTTCCGGACATTGGGCTTGAGCTCGAGCGCTTTCGCCTTGACCTTCGCGAGGTCTTCGTCGGAGAGATTGTACAGCTTGCTGCGATCGTTCGGATCGTCGAGCCCGAGAGTCTGGGCGACCATCCACAGCGTCGCGATGTCATCCTGCAGCGACAGCTTGCCGCGATACTTCTTGTCCCACAACTCGGACCATGAGGCTGGAGCCGGCGTGACCTTCGCCGTGTCGTAGATCAATGGGTTGGGACCGAACGCCCACGGCAGGCCGTAGACCAGCGAGTCCTTGCGCGCCATGGTCAGACCACGGAAGCTCGCCATGAGATCGCCGTAACTGGGGAGCCGTTTCATATCGAGCGGCTGGGCGAGGTTGGCGTCGATGATCTGGGTGATCGCGTCGCTCGAGGGCGAAACCAGGTCGATGGTCTGTGCGCCGCCGGCCCGGAGCTTGGCCACCAGCTCGTCGCTCGACTGCATGTAGGTGGCATTCACCTTGACACCGCAGGCATCCTCGAACGGCTTGGCGAACAGCGTGTCGGTGTAGCCTTCCCACACCATGAAGTTGAGCTCGCCCCCGATCGGCTTGGGACACAACTTGGCGAGATAGGTCTTCGCGTCGGCGCGGGCGTCCGAAGTGGGCGTGATGGTGATCTTCTCGACGGCCCCGCCGGCCCCGCCGCCGGCCTTTTCGCCGCCGCAAGCCAGTCCGGCTGCAACGGCGCCGAGCAGCAAGGAGCGAAGCACGCTCGAACGGACTCCTGTCATGATCTGACCTCGAAGGGCATAGGTGGGACCGCTGAAGCGGATGGTGGCAATGCAGAGAACCTACAGTGCAGCACTTGAATGGGAAGGCCGGGGATCACCCTGCCCTCGACATTTCACAGGGCGACGGCTAATCTCGGCGTTCCAGCTTCTCGCAGCATGCGGAGCCTCCGATGCCCCCCGTGATTGATCTCAAGACGGCCATTCCCGGTCCCAAGAGCCAGGCCCTGAACGCCCGCCGTGCCAAGGCCGTTCCCCGCGGCGTGCCGTCAACTACACCGCTTGCCGTAATCCACGCAGAGAACGCCGTCATAACCGACGCGGACGGAAACCGGCTGATCGACTTCGGCGGCGGCATCGGTGTGGTGAACGCCGGCCACCGGAATCCCCGGGTGGTGGAGGCGGTCCGCCAGCAGTTGGATCACTTCACCCACGTCTGCTTTCCGGTCTCTACCTACGAGCCTTACGTGGAGCTGGCCGAGAAGCTCAACGCGCTCACCCCCGGGGGATACGAGAAGCGCACCTTCTTCGTGAACAGCGGGGCGGAGGCGGTGGAGAATGCCGTGAAGGCAGCCCGCCATTTCACCGGCCGCCAGGCGATCGTCTGTTTCGAGCACGCTTTCCATGGGCGCACCTATCTCGCCATGGCACTCACTTCGAAGGTGATGCCGTACAAGAAGGGCTTTGGGCCGTTCGCGCCTGAGGTTTACCGGATGCCGTTTCCCTACTGCTACCGGTGTCCACAGGGCGGACAGGGCGATCAGGACGGGCGGGGCGGGAGCTGCTGCATGGCGAGTCGCGAGTACCTGGAACAACAGTTCGCGGCGATGGTGGACCCGCAGTCGGTCGCGGCGATCATCATGGAGCTGGAGCTGGGCGAAGGCGGGTTCGTTCCGGCACCACCCGAATTCGTAAAGGTCCTCGCGGCTTTCGCGAAAGATCACGGAATCCTGTTCATCGCCGACGAGATTCAGACCGGCTTCGGGCGCACTGGGAAGATGTTCGCCAGCGAGCACTACGGCCTGGTTCCCGATCTGATGACGACGGCGAAGTCATTGGCGGGCGGGTTGCCGCTCGCCGCCGTCACCGGCCGGGCCGATGTTCTTGATTCGGCGCAGCCGGGTGGGCTGGGCGGTACCTACGGTGGGAACCCGCTGGCCTGCGCGGCGGCGCTCGCGGTACTCGACGCCATGAAGGAGGATCGGCTGACCGAGCGCGGGGCGAAGATCGGAGAGCGAATTCGTGTCCGCTTCCAGAAATGGGCGGAGCGCTTCCCCCAGATAGGCGACGTCCGGGGACTCGGCGGAATGATCGCGGTGGAGCTGGTCACCGACCGGACAACCAAGGCTCCAGCCAAGGAATTGACCGGCAAACTCCTGGCGGAGGCTCTCAAGCGCGGTGTCATCCTGCTCTCGGCCGGCACACTGGGGAACGTGGTGCGAGTGCTGGTCCCGCTCACGGTCGAGGACGCGGTACTGGATGAAGGGCTGGATGCGATGGAGCGGGCGCTCGAGGTAGTGGTGGGGTAACCGTCGATGGTCGATAGTCGATGGCCGCGAGTGAGTAGCGATTCCATCAACTCTCGGCCACCCTCCAAGCCTGACGACCCGAGACCATCGACCATCGACCATCGACCATTGACCATGCTCGACCGCACCCGTCTCGTCCGCCAGTACGCTCTCGAACAGCAGCGCTTCCTCGACACTCATCCCCGTTCGAGGGCCCTCTACGACCGCGCTCAGCGATCGCTGCTCGAGGGCGTCCCGATGCACTGGATGAAGAAATGGGCCGGCGGATTCCCCGTGTTCGTGGCCTCCGCGCAAGGCGCATATCTCACCGACGTCGATGGCCTCCAATATCTCGATCTGTGTTTGGGAGACACCGGTGCCATGACCGGTCATGCCCCGCCCGACACCGTCGAGGCGATCCATCGCCAGGCGACGCGTGGGATCACCACCATGCTTCCTACCGAGGACTCGCTCTGGGTGGCGGAGGAACTGGGACGCCGCTTCGGTCTCCCCCACTGGCAATTCGCTCTCAGCGCCACGGACGCCAATCGGTTCGCGATCCGGCTCGCGCGAATGATCACCGGCCGGCCCAGGATCCTGGTTTTCAATTGGTGTTATCACGGCACGGTGGACGAGACGCTGGTCATCCTGCAGGATGGCGTTCCCCAAATGCGACCGGGCAACATTGGTCCCGCGGTTAATCCAGTGGAGACCACCAGGGTGGTCGAGTTCAATGATGTGCCCGCGCTCGCGGAGGCGTTGTCCCACGGTGACGTCGCATGCGTTCTGGCCGAGCCGGCGATGACCAACATCGGGATCATCCACCCCGATCCCGGATTTCTTGCCGCCTTGAGCGATCTTGCCGCGAGAACCGGCGCGCTGGTCGTCATCGACGAGACCCATACCCTTTGCGCCGGACCCGGTGGCTGCACGGCCGCGATGAATCTCCACCCCGATTTCGTCACTGTCGGAAAGGCCATCGGAGCCGGAGTTCCCGGCGCCGCCTACGGGTTCAGCGCGAAGGTGGCGAAGGCCCTCGAGTCGCGCATTCCGGTTTCCGACTGTGATACCGGCGGGATAGGCGGCACGCTCGCCGGCAACTCGCTCTCGCTGGCGGCGATGCGCGCGACGTTGTCTGTGGTGCTTACGCCGGAGAGTTACCGGCGGACCATCCCGATGGCGGACCGGTTCCGCTCCGGAGTCGAAACGGTGATCGCCGAGTATGCGCTGCCCTGGATCGTGAAGCAGCTGGGGTGCCGGGCAGAGTATTGGTTTCGTCCGGCGCCCCCGCGGAACGGGGGAGAAGCCGCCGCGGCTGTGGATGTGGAGCTGGACCGCTACATGCACCTCGCCGCCCTCAACCGCGGCATTCTGCTCACCCCATTCCACAACATGGCGCTCATCGCGCCGACGGTTACCGAATCGGATATCGACCGTCACACGGCGGTCTTCCGGGAATCGGTCGAGGCCCTGGTCGGATGAATCTCTGGACCGCCACTACCGCCCCGCTCGACATCACGTCACTGGCCAGTCCGCCGGAACGCGCCGACGTGGCGATCGTGGGCGGCGGCTATACCGGAATGTCGGCGGCTCGCAGCCTGGCGAGCCACGGTGTGGACGTTGTCGTGCTGGAACAGGAAACTTTGGGCTGGGGAGCCAGCTCGCGGAATGGCGGGTTCGTATTGCCGGGCTACAAGGCGGAAGTTGCCGCTCTCGCCAGACGGTTCGGCCTCGAACGAGCCCGCGCGCTCTGGCGGTTCTCCCTCGACGCGGTGGATTTCGTCGAGCGGGTGGTCGCCCAGGAGCACATCGATTGTGATTTCAGGCGCTGCGGCCACGTGGCTCTCGCCGCGCGACCGTCGCATCTCAAGGAACTGGAACGGGAACGCGACCTCTTGCAGGAGCGCTTCGGCCACGAGACCGTCTTGCTGGACCGCACCCAGGTTCTCCAGGATATCGGCTCATCCCGTTACTACGGCGGTCTGCTGGATCCCGCAGCCGGAGGGCTGCAGCCTGCTGCCTACTTCGCAGGTCTCGCTCGTGCCGCGGTGCGAGCCGGTGCCAGGACGGTCGAGCGCTGTGAGGTACGGAGAATCAGCCGGCAGGGCGACGGGTTCGAGCTGGACACGGCGCAGGGAGTGTTGCGGACGCGCGAGGTGCTGGTCGCGACGAACGGGTATGGAGGCCGCGTGCTACCCGACCTCGCCCGCCGGGTGATTCCCATCGGCAGTTTCATCATCGCGACGGTGCCGCTGGAGGAGGAAATTGCGCTCCGCCTGGTGCCCCGTGGTCGAGTTCTGAGCGATACCAAGAACCTGCTGTACTATTTCCGGGTTTGGAACCGCCGCCTCGTATTCGGCGGTCGCGCATCTTTCTCCGCCGACGCGGAGCGGCAGAGCCGGAACATCCTCCGGCGAGGGGTAGAGGAGGTCTATCCCGAGATCGCGCATGTCCCGATCGAGTATTCCTGGGGCGGCCAACTGGGGTTCGCTCTGGACTATCTGCCGCACGCCGGCACTTTCGAAGGGGTGCATTACGCCCTGGCCTACGCCGGCCACGGTGTTGCCCTCGCCAGTTATCTAGGGCATCGGATGGGAGAACTGCTGGCGGGCAAGGAAGAACGGCCTCCACTCTGGGGTCTCCCATTTCCGGCGGTTCCACTCTATCACGGAACACCTTGGTTCCTACCGATTGCGGGGGCGTACTTCAGGTTGCGGGATTGGGTAGGGTGAGCGGCTTAGCCGTCAGCCGTCAGCCATGGGCCTTGAGGGCGGATTTTTCTCCATGGGGAATTGATTGAGCGCACCTCGCGACGTGAAAGACCTGATCGAAGACCTCGAGCAAGGCGGGATTTCGCGCCGCGAGTTCGTGACGCGCGCCGCGGCATTTGGACTGGGCCTCGGTGCGATCGGTGGAGTGCTTGCCGCTTGTCGGGAACCCGGGAAGGGAGCCCACGGCGAAAGCTCCGAAGTGGGACCGATCGAGAAAGAGCTGAG
>DATIOP010000263.1:0-3332 GCA_035472975.1 Gemmatimonadales bacterium | reverse complement strand
CCAGCGGCAAGGCGGCGAATTCTGAGATTTGTCATCGACTGGGCCTCATCTGCTTGAATGCGCTCCAAGGCCTTCTCATGGCTTGTACGGCCGCTTCACTTCACCCCATCCCCACCGAGGCATGGATGCCGTGGGATCGGCCTTGGCCCCAGGCTGGGAATTCAGCACCGCGAGCCGAGATCCCCACTCCAGGTAGCTCACCATCGCGGAGCGGAACTCCGGGTCGGCCGGCAACCCCACCTCATCGGCAGTCGACAGCATGAGGTCAAACCAGCGGCGACGCTGGGACTCGGTCAAGTGCCGCTCGAGGTGGGCCCGGATCATGTGCGGGTGCCCGCCACGCTGCGCCGAATAGTCTCGGGGACCGCCAAACACTTCGGCGATGAACTGAGCGACGAACCGCGGGTGCTGGTGATCCATGTGGGCGAATAGCGGCGCTAAGAGCGGGTCGGCCGCGACATTCTGATAGAAGCGAGTGGTAAGACGCTCGAGCGTCTCTTGACCGCCCATCCAGTCGTAAAGAGTCGGGGGAGGGTTTTCCGGCATGGGGTGCCTGCAACTCAGGGTTGTCGAACGATACCCGGAGTAGCCCGTATCCACTACTACACTTTCGGGCGGGATCAGGCGGAATTTAGGAAGCCATCCCTGTCGATTCTCGCTGGGCTTCGCGAAGCTGGATTTGAGCAGGCGCTCGCCGAACTCGAGCGGCTTGACCTGCCGCTACTTCCCCGCCACCAATCGCTCGAAGCGGGGATTGCCCCGGAGCGGCGCGAAATCGGGATCGATCTTGAGCCACCCGGGGGAGAGGTAGTAAGGCACCTTGAGCAGTGGCTCCAGTTGATCGAGCGCCTTCTCCGGCTCGCCAACCACGAGATAGATCCGAACGAGTTGGTGCTGGATGTACACGGCAGTGTAGGCATCGCGGCTCATAGGCATGAGTGTGAGGCCGCGCTGCCCTTCGGCAATCGCCTCCGCCTTTCGGCCCAAGTAGGCCAGTGCCAAGCCCAGGAACACATGCCGCTGAGCGTCGTCGGGCGTGGCCCGGAGCAGCTCCTCGGACGCAAGCCGGGCCGAGTCCGCATATACCCTCGCTTTGGTCGGGTCGTGGCGCAGCCAGTACGTCTGTGCCCGCACGATACCCCAGGCCCCCCGATCGTCGTCGAACGCGCTTGGGGGCAGCGTGAGGAGCTGCCGCTGCTGGGCGTCGTCCAGCACCCAGTAGAGGTCAAAATAGTTCCCGAAGAAGACGAGCAGCGCCGCCGGCTCCACGGTCCCCAAGGCCGCGCCGACCACCGCCCGCGCCCCGGCAAGGTCACCCTGGGCGAGGGCCAGCATGGCCTTTACCTCGATGATTTGGAGGTTGGTGGGGGCAAGCGCGAGCCCCCGGTCTACTGCCGCCCGCGCCTCGGGGTAGCGCCGCAGGCGGAGCAGGGTGACTGCGGTCCGCCGTGCCGTGTTGGCCGAGCGCGGGTCGAGCGCACCCGCCTTGGCGAGATGCTGGTTCGCCGCGTCCCAGTCTCCGAGACCCTGTTCACCCAGCGCCGCGGTGACGAGCAAGTCCACGTTGTTGGGCGCCAGCTTGAGCCCCGCCTCAGATGCCGCGAGCGACTGAGCGTTGTCCTGCGGGACATCCGCATAGTACTCGGCCAGAGCCAGCTGCCCTTCGGGGCGGTCCGGGCCGAGGGCGTGCGCGCGGTTCGCCGCCTCCCGGGCTTGCGCCGCCAGCTGGGGCGTCGGCGTGCTGTTGAAATACAGCACCGAGTAGGCGCGGGCGAGCTGGGCCCAAGCCGGCACAAACCCGGAATCCAGCGCGACCGCCTGCCGGTAAAAGCCGACAGCACGTCGCAGGTTCGCCGGGTCCGCCGCGGCCAGGCTCTGCGAGGCGGCCTCGCCCTTCAGATAGGCGTCGTAGGCCGCGAGGTTTTCGGTGGGCTTGGCTGCGAGCTCGTGGCGCACGCTGTCGCCCAGGGCCGCATTGAGCGCGCTGGCCACCTTCGTTGCGATGTCGGCCTGGACCTGGAACACGTCGGTCAGCGACGCGTCGAATCCCTGCTGCCACTTGGTAGTCGGCGCCGCACCCGGGTCGACCTGAACCAGTTCGGGACTCACCCGGACTCGACTTAGGCCACCCGGCGTCTTCTCCCACCGCACCGTGGCGGTCAGCAAGTACTCGGCGCCCAATTCGCGCGCAATTTGCTGAGGCGACTTGGTGCTGTGCCGGTACTCGTTGGAGCTGGCCCGCGCGATGACGGCGAGCGCCGGCACTTGCGAGAGCTTCCCCCGCACCTCATCGGTGATTCCGTCGGCGAAGTAGGCATCGGCCGAGTCACCCAGGTTCTCGAAGGGCAGCACCGCTACGATCCGCGTCCCACTCGCCTCCGCGTGGCCCTGGTTATGCCGCCAGGCGAACAGCACACCCAGTCCGATCAGGATGCCGAGCATCAAGGTGATGGCTGCTACCGGCACGGAGCGAGGTCGGGAGCGCGGTAGAACAGGGGCGCTCGATCCACTCGGCCACGCAGGCGATGCCGCCACCGTCGGGGCGCCGGTCAAGACCGGAAGTGCCTGGGCGAGCTGGTTCAGCGTGCTGAACCGGTCGGCGGCCACCGGCGCCAGCGCCTTGCGGATCGCTTCATCCACCCCGGTCGATACCGACGAGCGTATCGCCCGCACGCTGGGCGCCGGCTCGGTGAGCCGCTTCACGATCAAGGCCTGGATCGTGGCCCCCGTGAAAGGCGGCTCTCCGGCCAGCATTTCGTAGAGCACCGCGGCGAGCGAATAGACGTCGGTCCGGGCATCGAGGTTGGGTTCGCCCGCCGCCTGCTCAGGACTCATGTAGGCGGGAGTTCCGATCGCGAGGCCGGTTTCGGTCAGCCGGTCACCATCCGCGGCCCCCAGCGCTCGCGCGATTCCAAAGTCCGCGACCATGGTGTTGCCGTCGCGGGTGAGCAGCAAATTTTCCGGCTTGATGTCGCGGTGGACCACGCCATGGTCGTGGGCGTATTGGAGCCCCTGGGCGGCTTCCCGGGTGATCCGGAGCGCCTCCTCCACGGGGAGCTGGCGTTCCCGCCGCAGCCGGTCCCGCAACGATTCGCCCTCGACGTACGGCATCGTGAACCAGAGCTGGCCCGCCGCTTCGCCGGAATCGAGCACTGTGAGGATATGGGGATGTTGCAGGCGGGCCGCGAGCTTGATCTCGCGCTGGAACCGCTCCGGGCCCAGTACCGCTGACAGCTCGGGATGCAGCACCTTCAGGGCGACCGACCGGTCATGCTTCAGGTCGCGGGCCAGATAGACCGTGGCCATGCCCCCACGCCCGAGCTCTCGCTCTA
>DATIOP010000262.1:0-6829 GCA_035472975.1 Gemmatimonadales bacterium | reverse complement strand
TCGGTCGCCAGGCAGTGCGCGAGAGCTTCGGGAAGGGTGGGGCGGGGAATTATGGACGCCCCCACCCGCTGGGGCAATCCCGGGCCATGAACCCAACTGCTTGGCCGTGAAAGACCTAGAGCCTCGATTCTCCGGAAGGTCCGCAGCTCTCGCACACTACTTCCACAGCTTCGCCACAACTCCCGCTTGCCACGGCCCTCCCGACAGCCGACACTGGAGGCGTGTCTGCATCGTCCTCCACTCCAGGTTCGCACAAGCGCTCGTTCCGTCGAGCCTCGGGCCACTCGCTGCTCCTCCTGGGGGCGAGCCTCGGAGTCGTGGCCCTGACCGCATCGATCGCCGGAGTCGCCGCGTGGAAGTCGCGCGCCAATACCCGGCAGTTGCTCAAGGATTACGCCGCCTTTGCCGCCTGGAGCTATTCCCAGCGGCTGGGGAGTGAGTTGGGTGAGACCATGTGGTTTACCCTGAATCCGATCGGCCACCGCCAGCCGCATCAAAGCCGCATGATGCCTGAGGCAGGCAATCTCCCGGACTACCTCGCCACTAATCTCGCCGAGTGTCGCTGTAACCCGCCGGCCAAGCCCTCCAGCTATTTCCGCTTTCGTCTCGGAAGCGACTCCATAACCACCGCCGGTGCCCCGCTTCCCTCTGCGACTCAGGGACTGATCCCGCAACTGGTCGGCAAGGCTGTACGATCCAATGCGGAGTCCGACCCGTTCGGCATGGTTCCACTACAGGGTGCGGGACAAGTCGCAGCGTATGGGGTCATGCCCACGGCCTGGCGCGACACGATGGTCTATGGCTTCACCTTCGATTCGGCCGGTCTGGTCATCGCGTTTGACAGTGTCCTCCGCGGTTCGTCCCTGCTCCCGGCAACGGTCACCCGGGGCCAGGTCAATGCCCAACTTCTGGCACTTGAGATCCGCGATCACTCCGGAGCTCTGCTTTATCGCTCAGGCGACTGGCCCGCCAACGAGCGGGAGTGGCCCTACATCGCCGAGGAGTCTCTCCCACCCTATCGCGGCGGCTTCGTTACTCGACTGACCCTGATCCCCGGCGCGGCAACGACGCTGCTGGCGGGAGGTCTGCCACGGACTCCACTCCCTTTGCTGCTCCTGGTCGCCGTGCTCGGCGTCGGCGCGGCAGCGGTCGCATTGGCTCAGCTCCGCCGAGAGGGCGCTCTGGCGCGACTACGCAGCGACTTCGTCGCCGGAGTCTCCCACGAGCTGCGTACGCCGCTGGCACAGATTCGGCTCTTTCTCGATACGCTGCGGCTCAAGCGCTACGACACGCCGGCCGAGCAGGCATGGCTGCTCGGTCATTTGTCGCGGGAAACCACGCGCCTCGAGCATCTGGTCGAGAACGTACTCGCGGTTAGCCGCCTGGACCGGGGCGTACCGTCGTCGGCCCCGCTCGAGCCGCTGGATCTGGGAAGAGAAGTGGCCGAGGCGGTCACCGCCTTCGCGCCACTCGCAGCTTCGCGACAGGTCTCCTTCAAATCAGATCT
This sequence comes from Gemmatimonadales bacterium, assembly GCA_035472975.1. GTDB lineage: Bacteria > Gemmatimonadota > Gemmatimonadetes > Gemmatimonadales > GWC2-71-9 > DATBGE01. The sequence continues at coordinate 5,322 of DATIOP010000262.1, read as the reverse complement.
CCCGACGGGCGTAGGTGTCCTCGCGGATCAGGCCACCCTTCGTCAGTTGCTGCTGAACCTGTTCGATAACGCAGTGAAGTTCGGTCCACCGGGCCAGGTGGTTCGCGTGGGTGTGACCCGGGTCAACGGCAGTGCGAGGCTCAGCGTGACCGATCAGGGGCCGGGAGTTCCGGAAGAAGAACGGGATCGGATCTGGGAGCCGTATTACCGCGGCTCCAGCTCGGCGGCCCGAGCCGTAGGAGGAAGCGGCATCGGACTCGCCATCGTCAGGACCGTGGCCGACCAGCTCGGTGGAGAAGTCAGCGTGGAGTCGGCGGCCGAAGGCGGGGCGGAATTCACCGTCTTGTTTCCGACTCTCGAGTCCGGCGCTGGCGACTCATGAAGGGAGCACGAATCCTTCTCGTAGAGGACAACGCGGACTTGGCCGATGGCCTCCGTTATAACCTCGAGCGCGAAGGCTATGGGGTCCAGGTGGCCGCCGACGGGCCTACCGGACTCGACGCCGCCCGGCACTGGAATCCCGACCTGATCCTTCTGGACCTGATGCTGCCGGGAATAAGTGGATTCCAGGTGCTCGAAGCCCTGCGTTCCAGTGGTCATCGGGTGCCGGTGATCATCGTCAGCGCACGCGGAGAGGAAGCCGACAAGGTGCGCGGCTTCCGACTCGACGCCGATCAGTACGTAACCAAGCCGGTCGGACTCCTGGAACTGCTCGAGCGAGTCCGCGCGATCCTCCGCCGGAGCAGCTTATTCTCCGGAGGAGACAGCGCCGCCCGGATCCGTTTCGGCGAAATCAGCATCGACCCGGCTGCCCGCACCGTGACCCAGGGTGAGCGGCAGATCGCGCTCACTCCCAAGGCTTACGAGCTGATGCTTGCCCTGGTGCGCCGTGAAGGCGCCGTGATGAGCCGAATCGAGCTGTTGCGAGAGGTATGGGGCTCGGCCGGCGACGTGCAGACCCGCACGGTGGACTCCCACATGGCCGAGCTGCGCCGGAAGCTGGAAGAGAATCCGGCTGATCCCCGCCATTTCCTCACCGTCTGGAAGGTCGGGTACCGGTTCGAGTCCTGACTCGACGGGAACCGCACCAGCTTCGCACAGTTCCACCACAACTCCCCGTCGCCACCTCCGTATCGTGAGCCAACATGATACCGGAGGCCTCGATGTTGAACCGTTCAGTCGCCGCGCTCCTCGCCGGGGTGCTCCTCACCCCAGTTGTCGCGCTTGCGGCCCCTCGCGACCAGATGCTGGTCTCACCGGCCTGGCTCAAATCCCACCTGGCCGACCGCCAGCTTGTCCTGCTGCAGATCGGCGAGCGGGGCGAATTCGACAAGGAACACATCCCCGGGGCCCGGTTTCTCGACTTCGAATCTCTCTCGGCCGATCAGGAAGGCGGACTCTACCTCGAGCTGCCGACGGTGGCCCAACTGGATTCGACCTTCGCCGCATTGGGCGTGAGTCGCGATTCGCGAATCATCCTGTACTTCGGATCGGACTGGGTGAGCCCGACAACTCGGGCTTGGCTCACCTTCGATTATCTGGGACTGGGAGATCGCACTTCGATTCTGGACGGAGGCTTGCCTGCATGGAAAGCGGCCGGCAACCCGGTCACCGCCGAGGTGCCTCCACCGGCCACGGCACAGTCGCTGGCCGGCACGGCGCACCCGGAGTTAATCGCCGACGCTGAATGGATCCAGGCTCGGCTCGGCCAGCCGAAGTTTCGGCTGATCGATGCTCGCGATCCGCAGTTCTACGGCGGGCTCTCCGCCGGCTCGGGTACCCGCCCGGGACACCTGCCCGGCGCCCGCAACATTCCATTTACAACGGTTACCGAAGAAGACGGCCGGTTCCTGTCCGACTCCGCCTTGCGGCGGGTGTTCAACCAGGCCGGCGTCTCGAAGGGAGATGAGATTGTGGCTTACTGTCACATCGGCCAGCAGGCCACCGCAGTGGTGTTCGCCGCCCGCCTGCTCGGCTACAAGGCGCGACTGTACGACGGGTCTTATCAGGACTGGACTCGAAGAGACCTCAAGGTGGAAGGCGGCGTTGCCCCGACCAAGGGCGCCCTGATTTCCACCGAGGCGCTGGCGGCGCGGATCGCGAAGGACAGCGTCACGCTGATCGATCTGCGGAGCGATCTCAATGCCTATCTCGCGAACCACCTCCCGGGCGCCGTCTATCTCCACTACGAGACGCTGCGAGCTGCCCAGGCCGGCGTTCCAGGCGACGTCCTGCCCGCGGCGAGCTACGCCGAGTTGTGGGGCCGGATCGGAGTGCGTCGCGACCGTCCGGTCGTGATCTACGCCAGCGGCGACGCCCAGAATTTTAATGCGACATTCCTCGCCTGGTTGCTCGCCGGCTTCCGCCAGCCGGAGGTGTACGTGCTGGACGGGGGCTATGCCAAGTGGGCCGCGGAGAACCGGCCTCTCTCACGACTCTACCCTGAAATTGCCGCGGTGAAGTACGCCGCCGATCCCTTCCTCCTCGATCAGATCGAGGGAGAGCATGTCCAGCATTCGCTGGGCGGCAAGGAGGTCGCGATCGTGGACGTCCGGCCTGCGGATCAATTCGCGGGAACCGCAGGCGCACAGATTCGGCGCGGACACATCCCTGGAGCGATCAACCATTTCTGGCACGACGATCTGGTCACCAGCAATGGTGTGACCGTGTGGAAATCGGTCGATGAGTTGCGTGCCGCCTACGCCGCGCAGGGAATCACACCGGACAAGTGGGTCATCGTGTACTGCAACACCGGCACGGAGGCGAGCCACGCCTACTTCGCGCTCCACTTCCTGCTGGGCTATCCCAACGTGCACGTGTACGTCCCATCGTGGACCGAATGGGCCGAGAGAACCGACTGGCCGGTGGACGGTCCGGTCACGACCGGAACCGCACCACAGGCGCAGGGAGCGCGCAGCTGTTCAGAGAATTGAGAGGCGATTGTGGTAGAAATCGAAGGCCCCGTGGTCGACCCACGGGGCCTTTGCTTTTCGGGCCATGCGATCCTGCGAGAATGGAGCGGACCGGGATCGAACCGGTGACCCCCTGGTTGCAAACGAGGTGCTCTCCCAGCTGAGCTACCGCCCCGAAGGTGAAACGCGGGAGGAAACTAGCATCCTGTCACTCGGGATGGAACGGCCCAGTGGGGTAGCCGAACCGCGGCCTGCGCTGCAGGATAGAATCACTATGCTTGCCTCCTGGGAATCCGCTCAGCACGTTACCGGAGTTCTGGTTGATATCACGCTGCTGCTCGGCGCCATCGGCGCGATCGTCAAATTCCAGCTCTTCAACATTTTCGGGCATCGCTGGCATTCGACGCTGGATTGCGCCCACTACGAGCTGCCCGACGGCTCGGTAGTCTTTACCGCCGATTATACCGTCACGAATCGCGGCCAGCGCCCGCTCCGCCTTCGGGCGGTTTCTCTGAGGTTGGTTCAGTGCCGGCGCCAGGGCCACATCCTTCTCCCTGACGAAACCGCGCCGATCGCCGAGCGGATAATTCGCCCGTCTGACCCGGGGATGAAGGGGAACCTGCAGATCGAGTCGGGTGAGCGTACTATCTTCACTCTCCGGGCCGCCCTGCCCGAACTTCCGGACCAAGTATTTGTCGTCTGTGCGTTGGACGCGGTGACCAAGCGGTCCTACACCAGCTTCCGAGGTTTCTATTCGCGTCTGGCGCCCGCTCGGCGGGTCATCCGGCATAGTGGCTCTCAGGTGCCGCCACCGTTGGCAGATCCTTCGGAGGGCTAACCTGAGAACCCGATGACCCACACAGCCAAGGTTCTTCTTGTTGTCGCCGGATATGCCCTCGCCCTGCTCGTAGCGCTGGCGGTCACTCATGTCCACCAGCTCGCCACCAGCGGGCCGGCCTGGCAGGGCTACTCGGGCATGCTCGCCTTCGGCGATTCGGTCCTCTTCCTCGGTGTATTTGGTCTGACAGCGGTGCCCGCGACAGGCGCTGCGCTCTATTTTCTCCGGCCCGTCCGCCTGTTCTGGCAGGTCGCGTCGATCACCGCGTTGGCCATCGCGGCGACCGGTCTCGCGGCATTCTTCGGATACCTCCTGTTCCGTAGCACGGCACCGGCGAGCATGCTGGTGACCTTGTCGCCCATCCGAGTGCTGCTCGCCCCGCTATTTGGCACGGCCTTCTTCCTGGGCTTGCTCTTTGCGCCGTCGCGCTCCGGTCGCCTTGCATTCCTTGCCGCTACCGTGATCGAAGCGGTCGTTTTCATCTCGATCGCGTTCATCTGGTGGCGCTCGTCATAGAGAATTCCTCGCCGCAGTCACGATTGGAGCGGCACCCGCTGTAGCGGCAACACACTCCGCCGGACGCCTGGCATGCAAGAGGACGTCACACTCATCAGACCCGATCCGGATGACCGGACTCCGGGGACCACTGCGGGGTTCCCGGTCGATCTGCTCCTCCAGTCTGCCGACCGTCTTCGAGTTCTGGCCCTGCTCTACGCCTTCGTGTTCTTCATGGCTGGTGTTTTTCCCGCCCTGTTCATCCCCGAAGACCGGGCTCGATTCTTCAGCACCTTCATCCAGTGGGGCCCCAGCGTCATCGGGATGGTGGTGGCGGTTCTCGTCGCCTGGGTGATTCGGAGCCCGCGCATCTCGCTGCCCGCGGCGATGAATCTCGGACAAGCCTTCGAGGTCGTCAGCAGCTACGCCATCGCCGCAGCCGAGTTCGCCGACCCCATGAGCATCGAAACCCATCAGGGTTTCCTCGGCCTCTCCTGGGTCGCCGTCTGGGTCGTGTTGTTCACGATCGTCGTGCCGACCTCTCCCCGCCGCGCGGTGTTGGCGGCCCTCGCGTCGGTCAGCGCTGTGCCGGTCGTTATCGGGGTAGTAGTCGCGTCCGGTGCCGCCGCAGCTCCGGTTAGTCCCCTGCCCTTCTTCTTCGGTCTCGTATTCCCCTATCTGCTCGTAGTGGCCATGGCCTATGTCGGGGCTCGAGTGGTCTACCAGCTGGGCACCGAGGTCAGGCGGGCCCGAGAGCTGGGGAGTTACCGCCTGGAGAAGAAGCTCGGCGAGGGAGGAATGGGTGAGGTGTGGCAAGCTCGGCATCGCATGCTGGCCCGGCCGGCGGCCATCAAGCTGATCCGTCCTTCAACCACTGGGAAAACGGGGCCTGAAGTAACCCAGGAGGCCGTCCGACGATTCGAACGCGAGGCCCAGGTCATCGCGAGGCTCCGCTCTCCTCACACCGTCGAGCTCTTCGACTTCGGGATCGCCGCCGACGGCGCGTTCTATTACGTCATGGAATTGCTCGACGGCCTCGACGTAGACAGGCTGCTCAGGCGCTTCGGACCCACTTCG
>DATIOP010000261.1:0-9479 GCA_035472975.1 Gemmatimonadales bacterium | reverse complement strand
CGGCGCGGCACCACGCCGCCGTCGCCGCCGCGCTGGTGGGGTTGGAGCCTGACCTCCTGGCAGCCGTGGGGGACTTCGTACCGGTCCTTACCCCTTATTCCGGACGGCTCAAGGACCGCCTGCTGACCGCGCCCGACGCTCCGACGCTCGGGCCACTGCTCAAGGGACGGCTTCGCGGCGATGAGCTGGTCGTGCTCAAGGCATCCCGAGGCGTCGCGCTCGAACGTATACTTCCGTTTCTCACCGGACAGGATCACCCCATCCACTGAGGCGCCGTGCTCTATCACTTGCTCGCGCCGCTGGGCAAGCAGTTCCTGATCTTCAATCTTCTCAACTACATCAGCTTCCGGGCTGCGGCCGCACTCGTCACCGCGATTCTGATGGCGTTCGTGGTCGGTCCACCGATCATTGCTCGACTTCGGGCGCGCCGCATCGGACAGATCATCCGGGCCGAGGGACCCGCGTCTCACCAGGGGAAGCGGGGCACCCCGACCATGGGTGGCCTCATCATTCTTCTCGCGACGATCATCCCGACGTTGTTGTGGGCGCGGCTCAACTCACGCTTCGTGTGGTTCGCGGTGCTGGCTACGCTGTGGATGGGCGGCATCGGTTTCATCGATGACTACCTGAAGATCGTCCAGGGCAAGTCCCGCGGACTGGTTGCCAAGTGGAAGCTGGTGGGGCAGGTCTCATTCGGTGTGGTGCTGGGAACGCTGCTGGTCTTCTTCCCCGTCATACCCACGGAAACCATGCCGGCAGCGGCGACCACGGTTCCGTTCTTCAAGTTCGTGATCGTGACCTTCGCCTGGTGGCTCTACATCGCCTTCGTCACCGTCGTGATCACCGGCAGCAGCAACGCGGTGAACCTGACCGACGGGCTCGATGGACTGGCGACCGGACTCTCCGCCATCGCCGCCGCGGCTTTCGCGTTCTTCGCCTATGTCCTCGGCCGCACCGATACCACCACGTACCTGAACCTGTTCTACATGCCGGGTGCCGGTGAGTTGACGATTTTCTGCACCGCGTTGACCGGTGCCTGTCTGGGATTCCTCTGGTTCAATTCCCATCCGGCCCAGGTTTTCATGGGAGACACGGGCAGTCTCGCGCTGGGCGGGGCCTTCGGCACGGTAGCGATTCTGATCAAGGCGGAGTTCCTGCTGTTTCTGATCGGCGGGGTCTTCGTGGCGGAGGCGATTTCGGTAATTCTTCAGACCAGCGTCTACAAGTGGTTCAAGCGGACAAGAGGGAAGGAATACGCCGACGCCCACAAGGTATTTCGAATGGCACCGCTCCATCATCACTTCGAAAAACTCGGCTGGCACGAGAGCACCGTGGTGACGCGGTTCTACATCCTGGGGATCTTCTGCGCCATGGTGGCTCTCGCCACCCTCAAGCTGCGGTGAGTTTCGATCGCTGGCGGACGACAGGGCGGGAGGTCGCCGTGCTCGGACTGGCGCGGAGTGGGATGGCCGCGGCATTGCTGCTTCGGCGCGAAGGCATTCCGGTCTATGTCTCTGACCGGGCGGGAGAGGCGGACAAGGCGGTCGGGGCGGACGGACTGCGTCGGTTGGAGGAAGCCGGCGTCGCGGTCCAGTTGGGCGGACACGACCTGAAGCGAATCGCTCAAGCGGGACTCGTAGTTATCTCCCCCGGCATTCCACCCGACGCTCCGCCCGTCCTTGCGGCGAGAGACGCTGGAGTGCCGATCGTCTCCGAGGTGGACGTGGGCTACCAGGCACTCCTGGGGGTCAAATACGCGGCGATCACCGGCACCAACGGCAAGACTACGACGACGGCGCTCACCGGCCATCTGCTCCAGAGTGCCGGCCTCAAGGCTGTAGCAGCGGGGAATATTGGCCGCCCGCTTTCACAGGTGGCACTCGACAACGACCGTCCCGAATGGATCGCGCTCGAACTGTCGTCGTTCCAGCTGCACGACACGCATGACCTGGTGCCCGCGGTCGGTGCCGTGACGAACCTCGCACCGGATCATCTCGACCGATACGCCACGCTGGAGGAGTACTATGCCGACAAGGACCGGCTCTTCGTAAACGCGACCGCCGCATCCTGCTGGGTTACTAACGGGGGTGATGCCGAGGTGGAGCGGCGTTCGGCGGCGGTCCCCGGAACGCACCTGCGATTCCGAGTGCACGAGCGTGGCGATGCCTGTTACGATCGCAGTAAGGGAGCGCTGATTCTGCGGGATAGTCCGCTGCTTTCGCGGGCCGAGTTCCCTCTGCTGGGTGAACATAACGTCGCCAATGCATTGGCTGCTTCGCTCGTCGCCTGGCGGGCGGGCGGGAGTCCTGAGGGCATCGCGGCAGGGCTGCGCACCTTCCACGCATTGCCGCATCGGATGGAGCCGGTTCGCACCGTGAACGGTGTCTTGTGGATCAATGATTCGAAGGCGACCAACGTGGCGTCGACCACCGTCGCCGTTCAGGCGCTGCAGCAGCCCTTCGTCCTACTACTCGGCGGACGACATAAGGGTGAACCCTATACTGCGTTGGCCAAGGCCTCAGGCGATCGCTGCCGGTCGGTCATTGCCTTCGGTGAGTCGCGCGATCTGGTGACGCAGGACCTCAAGGACCTGATGCCGGTGACCCGGGCAGGCACCGACTTCGGCGAGGTTTTGGCGCTGGCACGGCGGCTCGCTCAACCGGGAGACGCGGTGCTCCTTTCACCGGCCTGCTCCAGCTACGACATGTTCAAGAACTATGAGGATCGAGGCGCGCAGTTCCGCGCCGCCGTGGAGGCCATGTGAACGAGCTGCGCTGGGAGACGCGACTGTTGGCAGTAGTGGCCGCGACCCTCGTGGTCTTCGGGATCGCGATGACTTACGGCGCCTCCAGCCTGGTGCGGACGAAAGATGGGGGTGTCGCCGGCAGTGCCTTCGCCCTTACCCAGCTCACCGGCGCGCTGCTGGGCGGTGTCCTCATGGTGACGATTGCACGGATTGACTACCGACGGCTGCGCCCTCTGGCCTGGCCGCTCCTGCTGGTGACGATCTTCTTTCTCTTCATCCCGATTCTCCCCTTCACCCGGAGCATTTCCCCGGTCATCAACGGCGCTCGCCGCTGGGTCCAGCTTGGCCCGATCAACTTCCAGCCCTCGGAGCTGGCCCGACTGGCGGTGATCCTCTGGTGCGCCATGCTGGCGGCGAAGAAGGGAGAGCAGGTGCGGCAGTTCAAGAAGGGTGTCTTGCCGTTCGTCGTGGTGCTGGGATTCGTCTCGCTGCTGATCGTGCTGCAGCCCAATCTCTCGATGGCGACCCTCATCGCCCTGCTGGGCGGCATCGTGTTGTTCACCGCCGGTGCCAAGATCGGGCACTTCCTGGTGCTGGGGTTCGTCGCGGTGCTCCTCGTCTTTCAGAAGATCCATGACGCGCAGTATCGCCTGGCGCGTTTTACTGCGTTCATGGCCTCGGGCGACGCCCCGAACACCGCGACCAGTCAGATCCACCAGTCGTTCGTCGGCATCGGGTCGGGCGGAGTCTTCGGGGTCGGATTCGGCCAGGGCCAACAGGGATTCGGGTATCTCCCCTACGCGTACTCAGATTTCATCTTCAGCTCGATTGGGGAGGAGTGGGGGTTCATCGGGGTTCTGCTGATCGTGCTGCTGTTTGCCTTGTTCTGCTGGCTCGGATTCCGCATCGCTCGCACCGCCGAGGACCCCTTCGGTCAGTATCTCGCGACCGGTCTCACCGCCGCGGTTGGACTCACCGCGTTCATGCACATGGCGGTGACACTGGGCTTGATGCCGACGACGGGCCTCACGCTGCCCTTCATCTCCTATGGGCGCTCGAGCCTCGTCGTAACTCTGATGGGCACCGGGATCCTGCTCAGCGTCGGGAGAATGAGAGGGAAACCGGCTCGACGGCTCGGCGGCACGTCGGCTCGGCCACCAGTCTCGGTCTGAGCCGCGAAGCAGTTCGTGACGTCCTCGCCCCAAACCGCCGAGCCGCCGAGCCGCCGAGCCGTCGTCTTCATCGCGGGCGGTGGTACCGGTGGGCACCTCATGCCCGCGCTCGCGATCGCCGAAGAGCTGCGACGCAAACGGCCGGAGTTGGAGCCGGTTCTCCTGGGCGCCCAACGCGGGCTCGAGGCAACGCTCCTCCCCCAACGAACCTTCCGGTACCACCTACTCCCAGTCGAACCGATCTACCGGCGCCAGTGGTGGAAGAACATCCGCTGGCCTCTGATCGCGCTGAATCTGAGGCGGGAGCTGATCAGGCTGTTCGAAACCGAGCAGCCGGTCGCCGTTATCGGGACCGGTGGCTATGCCTCGGGTCCCTGCGTCTGGTTCGCGGCACGGCGCGGAATCCCCACCGCCATTCAAGAACAGAACGCATTCCCGGGGATTGCCACTCGGCAGTTGAGCCGGATGGTCCGTCACGTCTACCTGGGTCTACCGGAAGCGCGGGCCAGGCTGAAGCTGGGACGGGAGACCCAGGTCTTCGACACTGGTAATCCGATCATTCCACCCGATCCATCCCGACGGGAAGCCGCCGCGGCTCGACTCGGCGTGGTCGGTGGAAAGCCGGTCTTGCTTGTTACGGGAGGCAGTCAGGGGTCGCTCGCCATCAACGAAACGGTCGCGGCGTGGATCGAAAGCGGGGCCGCGAAGGACATGGTGGTGCTCTGGGCGACGGGGAAGGGCAGCTATCAACAGTTCGCTTCGCTCCATCAACCTCCCGCGGTAAAAGTTTTTGATTTCATCGATCCAATGGCCGATGCCTACTCGGTTGCCGATCTCGTGGTGGCCCGAGCGGGGATGATGACCGGGGCGGAGCTCTGCGCCTGGGGACTGCCGTCGATTCTGATTCCGCTCCCCACCGCGGCGGCTGACCACCAGACCAGGAACGCGGAGGCGCTCGCGGCCGCCGGGGCCGCGAAGATGCTGCTTCAGCGGGACCTCACCGTGGCGTCTTTTGCCCAATCCGTGGGTGGCTTGCTCCACGACCCGACCCGCCGACTCGAGATGGGGCGAGCCGCCCTCGCTCGCGGGAAACCCCACGCTCTGGACTCGATTCTGTCACATCTTTTGACGCTTTTTTGAATCGGCCGGGCTTTCGCAAATGCTGAACTGATTTTACATTAGCCTTCCAACCATGGATTTGTTCGACCCCAGCAATCCTCGTCCCGTCCATTTTATGGGAATCGGTGGTGCCGGCATGAGCGCCTTGGCGCTCGTGGCGCGCCGCCGGGGGGTTTCGGTCACCGGCTGTGACCCCGATCCGAGCGGTGCCGCCGACGTGGCGGCACTCGGCGCCGACGTCTTCACCGGCCACGATCCGAAGCATGTCGAGGGTGCGCGAGCCGTCGTGGTGACGGCGGCGGTCGCACCGGACCACCCCGAACTGGCCCGGGCACACGCGCTGGGAGTGCCGGTAGTCCCCCGGAAGAAGGCTTTGGCCGACTTGGTACGGGCTGGCACGGTGGTCGGGATCTCGGGAACCCACGGGAAGTCCACAACTACCGTCATGACCACCGAGGCGCTAACCGCCGCGGGCCTGGCCCCGACCGGAATCGCCGGGGGCCGGGTGAACGAATGGGGAGGTAACGCGAAGCCGGGAGGAGACCGGCTTTTCGTGGTGGAATCCGATGAGTACGACCAGGCTTTCCTGGCGCTTACCCCCTCAGTGGCCGTGGTCAACAACGTCGAGGCGGATCACCTCGAATGCTACGGCTCGCTCGAGGCGCTGGAGCAGGCGTTCGTGACCTTCGCAGGGCGGGCGGGCCGGATCCTGCTCGGTGCCGACGATCCCGGTGCGGGTCGTGTCGCGGCGCAGCTTCCCCCAGAACGGGTCTGGCGCTTTGGGCTGGGGACAGCGGACCTGAGGCTTTCAGCGATCGAACAGAGCCCGACGGGGAGCCGCGCTTCGCTGAGTCTCCCGAACCGAGAGGCGGTCACCCTGAGGCTGCAGGTCCCCGGAGTCCACAACCTGCGCAACGCCGCTGCAGCGGTCGGTGTGGTCGTGGCACTCGGCGGAAAGGTGGAACCGGCGCTGGAGGCGTTGGCTCGCTATCGCGGATTGGGTCGGCGGTTTGAGCGGCTGGGAGAAGTACGGGGAATCGCGGTGGTGGACGACTACGCTCACCATCCCTCCGAGCTGGAGGCTACCCTCGCCGCGGCACGGCAGGCCTTTCCGGGTCGCCGGCTCCTGGCGGTGTTCCAGCCGCACCTCTACTCCCGGACGGCGCAGCACGGAGTGGCCATGGGCCGGGCGTTGGCCGCGGCCGATCTGGTGATTGTGACCTCGATCTACCCGGCTCGCGAGCAACCGATTCCTGGGGTAACCGCCGCTGCGGTTGCCGACGCCGCTCGCGACGCGGGGGCCCAGGTGATCTACGAGCCAGACCGGGAGCAGATCGGTGAGCGGATACACGAGATTGTTCGCGAGGGCGATGTTGTCATCACCCTTGGCGCCGGCGATATCACCCGGGTCGGGCGGGAACTCGCCCAGTGGCTGAACGCCGCCTGAAGCCCGGCTGGAAAATCCTCGGCGCGCTGGTTCTGGGCGTGGTGCTGTGGCTCGCGTTGCCTCCGCTTCTCGGCGGGCTCGAGTTCTTCCGCATCCGGCAGGTCGAGGTTCGCGGTCTCAAGAACCTTGAGGCCTCAACCGTGATCAAGGCGCTCAAGCTGCCTTCCCGGGCGAGCGTGTTCGACCGGGTAGGGCCGATCGAGAAGAGGGTGCAGGCCATGCCTGGTGTGGTCCACGCCGAAGTGAGTCGCCGCCCGCCAGGCACGCTCCTGGTCACGGTGGAGGAGGCCGTCCCGGTGGCACTGGTCCCGAGCAGCAACAGGCTCAAGGCAGTGGACGCCACCGGAAAGGTGTTGCCCTTCGACGCGACCGTCGGAGCCGAGGATTTGCCACTGATCCGGCAGCCCGATTCGCTGGTGACCCGGTTTCTCGCCAAGCTGCAGGAGGTGGATGCGACGCTGTACGGCCGCGTGAGCACCGGATGGCGGGTGCAAAGGGACGTGGTGATCCAGGTAGACAACCAACGATACTGGTTCCGGCCAGATGCTACGGCGGAGGCGATTCGGGCGGTGACGGCGGTGGCGCAGGATCTGACGCGTAAAGGGCGGGCGTTCGCGGAGCTGGATGGGCGCTTCGCGGGATACGTCGTCGTCCGCTGGAAGGCTGCGTGAGCGGGCCCCAGCAGCGGGTGGTCGCGGCGGTGGATCTGGGCACCACGAAAGTGGCCGCCGTCATCGCCGAGGTCTCCGGCGACGCCCAGCATCCCAATGCCCGGATCCTTGGCGTCGGGGTGGAGCGGAGCGCCGGGGTGCGCCGCGGGGTGGTGCGAGATATCGAAGCCAGCACCCGCGCCATCTCCAAGGCCATGCACGACGCGGAGCGGATGGCCGGCGTCGAGGTGGGCACGGTGTACTGCGGGCTGGCGGGAGAGCACGTGGCGGGGCAGAACTCGAGCGGTGTCGTGTCCGTCACCGGCGGAGAAATCCGCACTGGGGATGTCGCCCGGGTGAACGATGTAGCGAGCAGTGTCCCGCTGGGGCGGGAGCACGAGCTGCTGCACGCAATCCCGCAGGACTACCTGGTGGATCTCCAGCCCGGTATCAGCGAGCCGATCGGGATGACCGGCTCCCGGCTCGACGCCCAGGTTTACCTGGTCACCGTCCTCTCGAGCGTGCCGCAGAACCTGCGCAAGTGCGTCGAGGGAGCCGGGTACCATGTCGCCGAGTTCGTCCTGGAGCCGCTGGCTGCCTCGCTCGCGGTGCTGACGCCGGATGAGCGGGAGCTGGGAACCGCCTTGGTTGAGCTGGGAGGTGGGTCCACCAACGTCGCTATCTTTCACGGCGGAAAGATCCGGCACACCGGGTCTCTGCCGTTCGCCGGGGGGCACGTCACTAACGACATCGTCCACGGACTCCAGGTCACCCAGCAGGATGCGGAGAAGCTCAAGCAGCGGCACGGTGCAGCCTACGAACCGCTGGTTCCCGAAAGCGACGTCATCGAGTTGCCGAGTACGCCGGGGCAGGGAAGCCGCAGTGCCCACCGGCGAGTCCTCGCGCACATCATGCACGCGCGCATTCAGGAAATGCTGGAGTTCGCCAACGACGAGATCGCCCGGGCCGGCTACCAGCAGCGGCTGCCTGCGGGCGTGGTGCTGACGGGTGGCGGTGCGCTGGCTCCCGGAGTGGTGGAGCTGGGTCGTGAGGTCTTCGCGATGCCGGTGCGTATTGGACTGCCGGGTCAGGGGCTGACCGGCCTTACCGACAGCGTCGAGTCTCCAAGGTTCGCGGTGCCCGCCGGGCTCGCGCTCTACGGAGCCAAGCAGTTGTTGCAGGGTAGCGCCTTCGGAGCAGGCGGCCGGAGGTCGCAGTCGATCGAGAAGTGGGTCACACCGGTGAAACGCTGGCTCCAGGACTTTTTCTGAGGTGGGCCGTATGGGACATCCCATGATCTTCGAGCTGGAAGATTCCGGAGCGCAGAGCGCGCGGATGAAGGTGATCGGCGTCGGCGGCGGCGGAGGGAACGCCGTCAATCGCATGATCGAGGAGCAGCTCCGCGGAGTGGACTTCGTCTCGGTCAACACCGACTCGCAGGCGCTGACCGCCTCCAAGTCGGATGTGAAGATCCAGATCGGGCGGAAGCTCACCAAGGGACTGGGCGCCGGCGCCCGGCCCGAAATCGGGCGACAAGCCATCGAGGAGAACCGCGAGGAAGTGCTCGACGTTCTCGACGGCTGCGACCTGGTCTTCATCACCTGCGGCATGGGAGGCGGCACCGGTACCGGCGCCGCGCCTATCATCGCTCAAATGGCACGAGACCTCGGCGCCCTCGCCGTCGGCATCGTGACCAAGCCCTTCCTGTTCGAGGGCAAGAAGCGAATGAAGCAGGCCGAGATGGGCATCGCCGACATGCGCAAGAGTGTCGACACGATGATCGTGGTGCCCAACGAACGGCTCCTTGCGGTGGTCGGGAAGGGGATTCCCTTCCAGGACTCGCTCAAGAAAGCCGATGAGGTCCTGCTTCAGGCGACTCAGGGTATCGCCGACCTCATCACCCGCACCGGCATCATCAACGTGGACTTCGCCGACGTCCGGACCATCATGCAGAACGGTGGCGCGGCGCTCATGGGCACTGGCATCGGCCGGGGAGAAAACCGGGCCATGGAGGCGGCCCAGCAGGCCATCTCCAGCCCGCTGCTCGACAACGTCTCGATCGCCGGGGCCTATGGGGTCCTGATCAACGTGACCGGCGGGAACGACCTGACCCTTGCGGAAGTGACGCATATAGGCGAAATCGTTCAGGATGCGGCTGGCGAGGAGGCCGAGACCATCTTCGGCGCCACCAACGATCCGGCGATGGCAGGCGAGATTCGGGTAACGGTGATCGCGACCGGGTTCGACCGTGCGGAACAGGCCGCCCCAGTCGCGACCGGACCGGGGAACAAGCCGGCCTCGGGGGTCATCAACTTCCCGACTGGCAAGCGTCTCACGACGCCACC
>DATIOP010000260.1:0-3650 GCA_035472975.1 Gemmatimonadales bacterium | reverse complement strand
CCTCGTAGCCCATCGCGCGCAGCAAACGAACGGTGACCTGTCCGATGAGTCCCAGGCCGATCACGCCGATCCATTCACCCGGCTCCGCCTCGAGCCGGCGAATGCCCTGCATCGCAATGCAACCGATCGCACCGAAGGCAGCCTGCTCCGGGGGAACACCCGCCGGCACAGGAAGGGCGAGATTCTGCGGTACTGCGAGATACTCCGCGTGGTTGGCTACTCCACCGCCGACGCACGCTAGAATCTGCCCCACGCGAAAAGGCCCGGAGGGATCGTCGACCTCGATGATCTCCCCGACCGCGCTGTAACCGAGTGGGGTGTAGTCGGCGAGTTTGTTACGCAGCAGGTCCCAGGTAGGCCCCACACCCTGGGTCTTCGCTAGCCGCCACACCTGCTCTACCCGGGCAGGAGAACGGCGTGCCTTCTCCAGCACGCCGAGCCATCCGGGCCGTGAGGCCACGGCCGCGCCTTCAGTGCCACTGCTGATGAGGGAGTAGGTAGTGCGGACCAGCACCCCTCCGGGACCGCGGAGCGGTACCGGTACGTCGAACACCTCTATCTGACCTTGTCCCGAAAGCAGGACCTGCTTCATGGCGTTGTTATCGCCGGAAGGAGAGAAGCCGGGCGACGGCGGGATGGAAGCCGGGACCTTCGAGTGCGTCCCGGTCTGTTCACCAGAGTTTCGCGCTCGGCGTCCCCGAGAGCCCGACGAGCTTGCCGTTGCCGTTGGTGCGGATCACACCCCGCGTGTCTACCACGAGCGGAGCGAGCGACAATACCCGGCCGTAGTCTACGTCTTTGTGATCGGTCACGATCAAGGCCAGGTCAACCGTCTGCAGCTGCTGGTCGGTGAGCGGAACGCTCCGCATCGGAAGTTCCTTGAGCGGAGTATGTCCATCGTCCTCGATCATCGGAACGTACGGATCGTGATAGCTCACCTTGGCGCCCTTCTCCTGGAGCAGCCGGATGATGTCCAGCGCGGGGCTTTCCCGCAGGTCACCAATGTTCTTCTTGTAGGCCACGCCGAGGATCAGCACCTTGCTCCCCTTGAGCGAGGTCTCCCGGTCATTGAGCGCGTCGGACACCTTGCGTACCACGTAGGCCGGCATCTCGGCGTTGATCTCACTGGCCAGCTCGATCATCCGGGTCTTGAAAGACAGCGTGCGCATCTTCCACGACAGGTAATGAGGATCGAGCGGGATACAGTGGCCGCCCAGGCCCGGGCCCGGGGTGAATTTCATGAACCCGAACGGCTTGGTCGCCGCAGCGTCGATTACGCCCCACACATCCAGTCCCAGCCGGTCGCACGCCTGAGCCAGCTCATTCACCAGGGCGATGTTGATCAGCCGGAACGTGTTTTCATAGACCTTGACCAGCTCGGCGGCCTCGGGGCTTTCGACCGGTACCATCGTGTCGAACACCTTCCGATAGAGCGCGAGGCCCAGCTCGCCGCAGATCGGGGTTATGCCGCCGATGACCTTTGGAGTGTTGCGCGTCTGCCACGTTGGGTTACCCGGATCAACCCGCTCTGGGCTGAAGCACAGCGCAAAGTCCTGCCCGACCACCAACCCTGACTGCTCCAGAATCGGGAGCACAACCTCGCGGGTAGTCCCCGGATACGTCGTGCTTTCCAGAATGATGAGCTGACCGGGGCGCAGGGTCCGGCGTACGGCCTCGGCAGCGCTGACTACGTAGGAGAGGTCGGGATCCTTGGTCTTGTTGAGCGGGGTGGGAACACAGATCGAGATGGCGTCGCACTCGGCCAGCCGAGAGAAGTCGGCGGTCGCTGCGATCAAGCCTTTCTTCACGTATCCGCCAAGCACCTCGCCCGACACGTCCTCGACGTGGCTCGCCCCGGCGTTGATCCCGTCTACAACTGCGCTGCTGATATCAAAGCCAATGGTCCGGAACCCGCTCCGGGCGAACTCGACCGCCAGGGGGAGACCGACGTACCCCTGACCGATGATCCCGGTAACCGCCTTCCCGCTGGCCACCAACTCCCGTAACTGTTCCAGACTGCCTGCCATGGCTTTCCTCGGTGAATGACTGGCCAACCCCCGGGGGAGGCCAAGTGGGTGAAACTAGCCTAGTGCCAATGGCTTCCACCAGTCCGCGATCCCGGTCCCCACTACCGCTCGCCGGGAGTGGAAGCCAAGAAGCCCGCCGGGGGCGGGTGCCCTCTTGTGAAAGATTTCACATTTGATAATTATAACATGCCGTTCGGCAGCCCCGATCCGGCCGTATACTGGGGCTGTGGCAAGAGGTGGGCCCACCTGGGCACACTTCTGGCTCAACGGGCGTACCCAAGTCTGACGGCCCCATCGTCGAGTCTTCCGAGGGAGAGAGAGTCCATGGCTACTGCGACACCCCCAGCCAACAAGAACGCCGTCTACCCCAAGGCCGAGGTGGCGCGGTTGCTGGCTCCGCCCGAGCAGGAGCAGCCTAGTGCCAAGCTCCGGCGGCTGTTACAAGAAGCCCGTGCCCGCAAGTCCTACGTCCACACCGCCGGCGCTTACGACGCATACACTGCAGCCCTGATGACCCGGTTGGGCTTCAAGGCGCTCTACGGAAGCGGTTGGCAGCTCGCCGCCACCAAGAACATGTTCCCCGACATCGGCGTGTACCACTCTCACCAGATGGTGGAGTTGGTTCAGGAGATGTGGAAGGGGATCGAAGGGGCGCGCCACACCCACTACTACGACACCGAAGGCCGCGAGCTGTTGTCCGTGCCGCCGATGTTCGTGGACATGGAAGCCGGATTCGGCGGGCCGACTCAGACCTTCTCGCTCGCCACGGAACTCATCCGGGCCCGCGCGGCCGGTGTGCACCTGGAAAACCAGGACCCCGCCAATCGCACCTGCGGCCACATCGTCAACCTCGGAAAGGCGAAACGGGACAAGGTGCTGGTCCCTCGCGCCGACTGGATCGCCAAGCTCAAGGCCATCAAGGCCGCCTGTCAGGCCACCGGCATTGATCTGGTCATCATTGCGCGCACCGACTCGATCGACGGTGCGCTTCCTGGCTCGTCGTCGGGCGGGGTCCAAATGGCGGTGGAGGATGCCTGGGAAGCGGCCGAGCTGGGCTGCGACGTCGTTTGGCCGGAGTTCAATAACACAGAGCTGGACCAGCCCCAGGCCTTCAGCGAGGGCGTGCACAAGTACTACCCCGACCAGATGCTGGGCTTCAACCTTTCGCCGTCACTCTACTTCGGGAAAGCGAAGCAGACAGGCACGCTGATCACCAACCAGCAGCTGGCGGATCTGGGCTTCACGCTCCAGTTCTCCACCCTCTTCAACTTCCGGACGGCCGGCCTCGCGTTGGAGAAGGGACTGCGCAAGTTCCTGACTCAGGGTCTCGATGCCCTGGCCGATCTACAGCTCGAGGAAGAAGCCGCCGCCGGCGGGCCACCCATGACCAAGATGCACCAGAAGTTTGCGGGGATGAACCGGTGGCTGCTGCTGGAGCAGGTGTTGAGCGCGAAGGCCGAGTAGTTCTAAGTTCCGAGTTCTGTGTTCCGTGTTCCGTGTTCCGTGTTTCGAGTTGACGGTGGCGTCTGCCCCAGAACTCGGAACCCGGAACTCGGAACTAAAGTGCTTCCCCGCTTGTCCGCCGCCGCCGCGGACGGTCCACTACCACCTCCACACCTTCCT
>DATIOP010000259.1:0-2902 GCA_035472975.1 Gemmatimonadales bacterium | reverse complement strand
CCGTGCTTCCGCCAGCGTTCCACGAATGCGGCGAACTTGGCCTTGTCGTAGCTCTTCTTGCCGTCCTCGAGCACCCTCCGAATGCTCGGAAGCACTCGGAGGGTCGATTGTTTATTTGAACTGCTGACGGCTGACGGCCAGTGGCTTCTTACTGGACTCCCGGCAGCCCGTCACCCAGCGCCTTCAGGATCTGAGTCACGGTGAGGGGCCGCGCGCTCTCCGGCGTGCTCAACCAGGATTCCATTCGCTGGGCGATCCAGATGCGCTTGGCATTGTACTCCTGCTTGGCGTTCAGGTCCTTGAAGGCGAATGCGCCTCCCTTGACCTCGAACTGCCCCTGCTGCTTGTCGAGCAACGCGAGAAGGTCGCTCACCTGCTTGAACATCAGGTCGGATGCCTGCGTCAGGTCCGTCGGCTCGACGTAAGACTGCCGTCCCGCCCAGACGCGCATCTCATTGGACGGCCACTTGCCCGACCGCTGCGAGGCGAGAACGCTGTCGTCGTAGGCTTTCTCGATGCGCGTAACCCGGGTCCGGTACTGAGCGATGGCTTCCGATCCGCCCTTCCAGGCCGAGGCCGCATCGGTAATCCCTTCCGACGTGGAGAGGCGCGATGCAGAGAAGATCCGGATGAAGCCGGCTGCCATGAGCTTGCTGTAAAGGTCCTCGCGGGCTGCGGTCGCCGCTTCACCGTAGCGGCGGGTGAGTTCACTCGGTGCGACACCCGATCCACCACTCGTCATGGCGGCCACTTCGACGTCTGGTGCGCTCATGTCGAGCTTCGTCGAGCGGAAATCGGGGCGCACGGCCGCGACGATCTGTTCTGATTGCCCCGAGTCAACCGATGCGGGAACTGACTTATCAGTCCCGGCCGCAGGATTCTGCTGCCCAGCGGCAGCCGGTTTTCCGGTGTTGGGCGTGTTCTGCGCGTTTGCCGTCTGAACCAGCTGGGAACCGTTCGCCGGTTTGCCTGCCGGAGCGGTGCTGGGATCGGCAGCGGTGGCTACGGTCGTCGGGGGGGGTGACCCATTCGAGGCCCACGGCTTCCAGAACGCGACCACGCCAAGCAACGCCAGAACGCCAACGCCACCCGCCACGAGACCTATCTTGCTCTTCTCCGGCCGGTGGTGAATCGGCGCGGGAGGCTGGGCCAGTTCGACTGGCGGTGCCTCCACCTCGAGATCCACGTGCACCGCGCGCGGCTTTGGCACACTCGGCTGCACCGCGATATTGCTGAAGGGGGTGCGGTCGAGAGTCGGAGTCCAGACGTTCCCGCCGTTCTCGGCAGGCTTGGTCGAAGCGTTCTTGTCCTGGGCGAGTTCGGGGCCGGGCAGGACATCGACGGGCGCGCTGTCGTTGACGGTCCGATGCCCGTTCGAATTGCGGATCGGGCTATCAATGCCATCGCCCGCGATTAGGAATTCATCCTGAGCCGGTTCCGGCTTCGGTGCCGGCTTGGGCTTGGGAAGATCCACGTCGAGGAAGAGCAGTTCCTTGCTCTTCTTCGGCCTGGGTGGAGGCGTCGGCTCTGCCGGAGCAGCAGGAGCGGCAGCCTGAGGCTCGGAGCTCTGCGGAGCCGGCACCGGCTCGGTGGCCACCGACGAGGTCGTCGCAGCAGCAGCCGGCGCCGACGGCATCGTCAGCTTGGGCGTCGGCCCGTTCAGGGCGGGACGCGCCTGGGTCAGCGCGGGGGGAACGCCCGAGCTCAGCGCCGGTTGCTTCTGACTGTCCCCGAGACCGGGTCGGGGAGCGGTCCCGATCGCGGGCCGCTGTCCCGAGTGCTGGCGAGCCGGTTTCGAGAGAGACGGCGGTGCCGCCTGAACGCCAAATGGACTGAGAGTAGGTTTCGCACTGCCCGAAGGTGTGAGACGGGCAGCGTGGCCGTTCCCGTTCTCCTCAGCCAAGCCGAGGGCGGAGCGGTAGTGAGGGTGACTCTTTACGTCGAGCCACTTGTTGGCCCGCGAGTGGAATATTTCGTCTTCAGCGGCGATGATGCCGCTGCGAACGGCCGCGTTGAACTCCTCGAGGGTCTTGAAGACCGCCTCTTCGCCTGAGCTCGAACGGATACGGTACATGACGGCTCTCCGCAGGGCGTTAGTGCTGTGTGTGTCAATATAAGCAACACTCAGGCCTGAAACCTAAACCGTTATATATCAACAAGTTGTCCATTTCTTAGACGGTGCGATAGATCACTATTTAGGCGGTTTGCTAGAGGAGAGATGCCCCACGCAATCCTCAATCCCCAAGTGCGGCAAGAGCTTCGGACCCCGGCCCCGAGCCCGGAACCGTGGGCTCTCCATCAGAAACTCCCCGGGTACCAGCCCACTCCGCTCCGGCAACTGGACGACGTGGCCCGCATTGCAGGGGTCAGCGCGGTTCACCTGAAGGACGAGTCGAATCGGTTTGGTCTTCCGGCCTACAAGATCCTCGGAGCATCGTGGGCAACGTTGCGAATTCTCGAGCGCATGCTGGGCTCAGCGCTCGAACCCTGGACCAACGTTGACCAGCTTCGTGAGCGGTTGGTACCGCTCGGCCGGCTCAAACTCATCACGATGACCGATGGCAATCATGGACGCGGTGTCGCGCGGGTTGCCCGATGGCTCGGCTACGCGGCGGAGATATTTGTCCCCCGGGGAACCGCTCAGGCTCGCATCGAAGGGATCGAATCCGAAGGCGCGGTAGTAACGATCGTCGCAGGGACGTATGACGATGCGGTCGAGCGCGCGGCCTCCTCCGTTGCTCCCGGAGTAATCCTGGTTTCCGACCATGGCTGGCCGGGATTCGAGGAAGTTCCGTCCTGGGTGGCAGAAGGTTACGAGACGATTTTTCTGGAGATCGAGCGGCAGATCACGGATCAGCAAATCGCGCCACCGGATCTGGTGCTGGTACAAATCGGAGTCGGC
>DATIOP010000258.1:0-3640 GCA_035472975.1 Gemmatimonadales bacterium | reverse complement strand
GGAGCACCTTCGCGTCCGAATCGTCACCGTGATAGTGCTTGTCGACCACGGTCCCCAGCCAGGCGTAGTCCCGGTCCTTCGCGGCCTTCCAGGGCTGCCGCTCCGCGAGCGAAGGATCCCCCCGTGCCACCGTCGCTATCTGCTCCAGGATGAAGCCGAGCTCCACCGGCATCGGCTTTTCGCACCAGAGGGTGCCGTCGTTGTCGAAGACGGCAATGCGCGCTTCAGCCGGAACAAACTCCGGCCCGCCGCGCCTCGTCACCCGGGTAACGAAGTCGGTGATGGCGGCCTTGCTGTCGCCGTCATTCCAGGAAGCGAGAGGCTCTGTTGACTTGGATACCATCATGTTGCGGTTACCGCTTCGTTTCGGGACGCCGGATAGATCGACGGAGGCAAACCCGTGCGCCGCGTCGTCGTAATGGACCAGCAGGTGGAATCAGCCGGGCGGGCAGTTGCCGATTCGTTGTATCACCTGCCTGCCCACCGTTTTAGGCTTGGCGGAGAAGGCGCGCAAGTTGCCTTTTGGGGAAGGACGAAGACCTCGATCGGGCCTAGATCTCATGGGCTAACTCGGGATGCGGTGCTGCAGGTATGACGGGGAATCGACGGAGTAACGCGGTGGGTACTTCTCGAGGTCCCGCTCCAGGAAATAGTTGAGGAAGGTGCGGATCACCGCGATGGCCGCGGAGCTGCCCGATCTCGGCCCAGCTGGGCGAGATGACTATCTCGGCGGCGAGCTCGAACTCGAGGCCGAGCAGCAACGAGTTTCTTCCATGACCCCTCGCTGGGAATCCCTTTACGATGGGTCCTGACGTGGAACGGGATAACGGCCGCCTGAGGAAATTCTGGGCGGCCTTCGAATGCTCGACTTGAGAATGGGGCCGGAGTGGGAACGGCGAAAGACTCCCACTCCGGGAAGTGCGGCGACCGCTATTACGGGAAGAGGGCTTTGACCTGTCCACCGACTTCTGGCCCGGCCACGCTCGAGATGTAGTCGGTGACTTGGGGGACCAATTGGCTTGCTACCTCGGGGGTGATGCCGAGTTTGCCGAGGGCCGAGTTGACACCGGCTGCGTCCTGGATCGGGGCGTCGGCGCTGACCGCACCGGCGTCTTTGGCCGACTGGATGTAGTTCTGCGAACCGGGAACCGAGCTCGCCACTTTGTCGAAGTCGGAGGCGGGCAGCTTGTTCTGAGCGTAGGCCAGAATGGTGCCCACTCCAGCGCTGGCCTGGGCCGGAGTCAGACCGAGCGATTTACTGAGCTGGTCGGTGAGCGCCGCCGGCGCCTCCATTCCGGC
Organism: Gemmatimonadales bacterium; assembly: GCA_035472975.1. Classification (GTDB taxonomy): domain Bacteria; phylum Gemmatimonadota; class Gemmatimonadetes; order Gemmatimonadales; family GWC2-71-9; genus DATBGE01. The sequence goes on along the minus strand of DATIOP010000258.1, from coordinate 2,341 downwards.
TGCCATTGCGGAATCCGCCGCCTTGCCGGCCATTGCCGAGTCGGCGGGCATGCCTGCCATCGACGTGTCCTTGGCGTCGGGAACCTGGGCCGTCGGTTGCGGTTGGGGTTGAGGTTGGGCGGGCGCGCTCTGCGGGGTGGGGGATGGCTCGGGCTCCGATTTGTGGCAAGCGGTAAGCGCCAAGGCCCCCATGAGAATACATGTATTGAGAGTCGAATAAGTCATCGTGTTGCCTCCCGGCGGTCGGTCCTTCCCGTTTCAATGAAGCGTTACATGCGAGCGAAATAGAGCGGAAGCCTGACAATTCGAAACTGTTAGTTCTGACAGTTGTACCCATCGAGAGGCCGATTGGTGCCATCCACACCGCTTCGAACTCCTCCGACCCCTAGCGAACTGTCTATGAAGAGATCCCCACTCACCCGTTCGCCAAGGCCGCCCGGATCGCGGGCGCGAGATCGGTCCCAGCACGCGACTTGAGAACGTAGCCCCTCGCTCCGGCGTGGGATGCGTCGAGGACTAAGGCGGGATCGTCGAGAACTGACAGCATGACTACCGCACTGCACCCTCCGGACGCGGTGATCTTCCGCACAGTCGCTATTCCGCCCTCGCCGGGCATAGCGACGTCGAGGACCACCACATCCGGTTGGAGCTCGCGGACCAGCGCCATTGCCTCCTCGCCGTCCGAGGCCTCTCCGATCACGGCGAAGTCAGGGCTGAGCAGCCGTCGGACGGCATCGCGCAGCGGGGGGAAGTCGTCAACCAGCAGCACTCGTGGCGAGGACATTGAACCCGTCCCGTTGGGGAACCCCGCGACGATATCACCAGGTTCTCCCACGGGAAACTGTCAGTAGTGACAGATGGGTCTCCAGGCGCTCAGTGCAGGGGCCAAGCCGGAAGACCATGCTGACGATGGTGACCAGACCGAGCAGCAAGACCACGACGGCCGACATCACGTCGATATCGTTTCCCTGCATCTTCCCGAAGCTCGACGGTCCGGCCAGGCCGCTGTGTCTGGACTCTTCCGGGTGCATTCACCTCCGCGAGAAATCTGTGTCTCGTGTTCGGTTGCTCTGATTCGCAACCCCTTGAGAGGAACTGGCGACCGAGTATTCTCTCCCCATGCGGTTCCTGCCTCGCGCGCTCCTGCTTTCGCCGATACTCGTTGGACTGGTGTCCGGCGCGCTAAAGGCGCAGGAGCCGGCGGACACCACGGATACACTTCCCCAGCGCGACCTCATGGATGTCATCAGCCGGGTCATCAAGGGCAAGCCCAAGATCGCCGACACGGTCGCCTTGCCTTCGCCCAAGGTTGCCTTATCGATTCTTCCGGCCGTATCCGCCAGCCCCTCGGTCGGCCTCCTGCTCGGCATCTCCGGTAACGCGGTGACCCGGTTTGGTCCGGAGCCCCAGACCAGTCTCTCCACTATTTCTGCGTCGGTCAGTTACACCACGAAGAGTCAGTTCAACGTCCTGCTGCGTTCCAACGTGTTCACCGCGGGGAACCGCTGGAAGTTCGAGGGGGATTGGCGCTATCTCGACACCAACCAGCCGACCTACGGCTTGGGTCGGGCCAAACCCAACTCATTCGAATCGCCGATGGATTTCAACCTGCTGCGCTTCTACGAGACGGTGTACCGGGGAATCGGAGAAGATCTCCTGGTGGGGTTCGGCTATCACATGAACGACTACTTCAATATCGAGGACCACGACGCGAAACCCGGAGCGACGACGCCATTTCTCGACTATAACGGAGGCCAGACGGTAACTCAGACCCTATCCTCCGGAGTCTCGCTCAATCTCCTCAGCGAAACCCGGGACAATCCGATCAACGCGACGAGCGGGCATTACGCCCGCCTGAGTCTGCGGATGTTCCCCACCTGGCTGGGGAGCGACGACAACTGGCAGGCGGTTGAGGCCGAGGGGCGGATCTATCCGATGCCCTTCGGCGGACGCAGCGTGCTCGCCCTCTGGGGACTGGCCTGGCTCACCTTCGGAAAGCCGCCCTATCTCGATCTTCCGGCGATCGGCTGGGACTACAACAATCGCACCGGTCGGGCGTACGCCCAGGGGCGCATCCGGAGCAGCGACATGCTCTACGCGGAGGCGGAGTATCGAATGCCGCTTTCCCGTGATGGACTCTGGGGTGCAGTGTCGTTCCTGAACCTCACTTCGACCACGGATCCCGAGATGAATCGGTGGGAGTCGCCCGATGTCGGCTGGGGCATTGGGCTTCGGATCAAGCTGAACAAGCATTCCCGCAGCAACATCACCGTCGACTGGGGGTTTGGGGCCGAGGGAACGGTCGGCATCTTCCTCGGCACCGGCGAGGCGTTCTAGATGT
>DATIOP010000257.1:0-3641 GCA_035472975.1 Gemmatimonadales bacterium | reverse complement strand
GAGATCCTCATCGCAGCCCACGAACGTGGTGTCCGCTCCCTGAATCGCGAGCAGACCTCGCGCTATCGTACCCACACCCTGAGGAACCGCCGCCGAGGTATCGACGGATTGGCCGTCGACCGGTGGTGGTTCCTTTCGGGCATCACATCCCGCCAGCACTGCAACGAACAGGCACCATCCGCAGGTCCGGACCAAGGCGATCCTCCGGTGGAGTGATCCTTCATTGTATGAATCACCGTCGCTTCGGGCCAGAGCGCGTTACCACTTGTGGCGGACAGGGCGAATTCCTAGCTTCCCCTACATGACTGGAACTTTGGAGTTGCCCATGTGCCGCAAGACCATCACGGCCACCCTCACCCACGGCGAGGGACGGTTGGTCTAGCGCGCTGTTCTACTCCCGGACCGCCGACCCGCCGTACAATTAGTCCGGCGGGTTTTTTCATGACTTTGACCCTGTGAGAGGGTTGTGGTTGATACCATTGAGCTGACGAGGGAGTTGGTAAGCCTCGAAACGCCTACCGGCAATGAAGGTCCGGCCGTCCGGCTCCTGGCGGACCTGCTGGCCGGTTTGGGGTACAATGTCGCGCGGCAGCCGGTCTCACCCGGACGGGAGAACTTGTACGCATACCGCGAACCGCCGGAGCTGGTTTTCAGTACCCACCTGGACTGCGTTCCCCCCTATGTGGCGCTTCGGGAAGACGAAACCCACCTGCACGGGCGGGGTACCTGCGACGCCAAGGGCCTGGCGGCTGCAATGGTGAGCGCAGCCGAGCGGCTCGCCTCGAAGGGGGAGCGACGAATCGGGTTGCTGTTCGTCGTGGGAGAGGAGAATGGTTCCGATGGGGCACGAGTCGCCGCCGCGCTCGAACCGAAGGGTCGGTTCATCGTGAACGGAGAACCCACCGAGAACCGGCTCAGCATGGGGCAGAAAGGATCGCTGAAAATGGTGATCGAGTGCGAGGGAAGGCCCGCGCATTCCGCCTATCCCCAGGACGGCCGGTCGGCCATTCTGCCGTTGCTGGACGCGCTGGACCGGCTGCGGAACTTCAAGCTTCCCAGCGACCCGATGTTGGGCCACGGCACCCTGAACATCGGGGTGCTCGAGGGCGGAGTCGCGCCGAACGTGATCCCGCCCAAGGCGCGCGCGGAGATCCTGGTGCGGACCGTCGGCCCCACGACCGAGCTCCAAAAGGAACTCGCGGCGTGTGCCGGGTCCGAGGTCCAGTCAAGCTTTCCGGTGGAGCTGCCCTACTGCAAGAACACCGCTGCCGCCCCGAAGGGCTGGGAAACCACGGTTGTGAGCTATGCGAGCGACCTGCCGTTTCACGCCAGCTGGGGCGCCGGCTATCAGCTCGGCCCCGGCACGATCAGAGTGGCCCACACCGCAGAAGAACGCATCTCCAAGGCGGAGCTGCTGCGAGGTGTCGAGCTTTACGTGAAGCTGGCAGAGGACCTGTTGAGCCAGGGTTCGGAGGAATGATGGACCGGATTCCAGTCTCCATTCTGGGCGCCACCGGGACCGTCGGGCAGAAGTTCGTGAAGCTGCTCGATGGGCATCCCTGGTTCGAGATCGTCGCCATAGCAGCGTCGGAACAGAGCGCCGGGAAGCCTTACGGCGAAGTTGTCCGCTGGAGGGAGAGCACTCCGATACCGGAGTCGGTCGCCCGGATGGTGATCCAACGGAGCGAGCCGCCACTGTCCGGTCGCATCGTGTTCTCGGCACTCGATGCCGACATCGCGGGACCGTTGGAGCAGGCATTCGCCCAAGGCGGTGCCTTCGTCGTCACCAATACCCGCACCCACCGCATGGCGCCGGATGTGCCTCTCCTGGTGCCCGAGGTGAACCCGGATCACCTGTCGGTGCTCGAGCGCCAGCAGAAGGAGCGGGGATGGAAAGGTGGGATCGTCGCGAACCCGAACTGCTCGACGGCCGGGCTCGTGATGGCGCTGGCACCACTCCACGCCGCGTTCCGGCTTGAAAAGCTCTTCGTCGCGACCATGCAGGCATCGTCCGGAGCGGGGTACCCCGGTGTGCCCTCGCTCGACCTGCTGGGCAACGTTATCCCGTTTATCAGCGGCGAAGAGGAAAAGATCGAGGCGGAAACCTGCAAGATCCTCGGCGACCTTGCCGGTTCCGCGGTAGAGCCGGCCGCCATCGCGGTAAGCGCGCATACCAATCGCGTGGCGGTGGTTGACGGCCACACCGAAGTGGTATCCGCCGGCTTCGCGCGGAGAGTGAGACCAGCCGAGGCCCTCGAGGTGTACCGGACCTTCGAGACTCCGGCTGCGGTGGCGAATCTCCCGTCTACTCCCGCTCGTCCGATCGAAGTGGACTCTCGGCCCGACCGTCCCCAGCCTCGATTGGACGTGGATCGGGGAACCGGTATGAGTGTGACGATCGGGAGGATTCGTCCCTGTCCGCTGCTCGACCTTCGCCTGGTCCTGCTGAGTCATAACACGGTTCGCGGAGCGGCAGGGGCGGCGATTCAGAATGCGGAATTGCTGGTGGCGGGTGGGTATGTGAAGTAGCGGTCGATGGTCGATAGTCGATGGTCCTGGGTTACCGAACCCCGTGCGAATCAAGATCCAGACTAATGACTTAAACCATTGACCATCGACTATCGACCATCGACTGCAGACCATCGATCACCATGCGCCTCGCCCTCATCGGCTACGGCAAGATGGGCCACGCGCTCGCGGCGCTCGCTATCGAGCGGGGACACGAGGTCTGCACCATCGTTCGAGGTGAGGAGAACCCTGAGGGTGCAGCACTCACCGGAGACCGGCTCGGCGGTGCGGAAGTAGCGCTGGAGTTCACCAGACCGGAAGCGGCGCCTGCGAATCTGATGCGCACGGCAAGACTCGGCCTGCCAACGGTAAGCGGTACCACCGGTTGGTCATCCAGCCTTCCCGCCATCGAGCGCAAGGTGAATGCGAACGGCGGGGCGTTGCTGCACAGTCCAAACTTCTCAGTGGGCGTCCATCTCTTTCTCCGCGCGGCGGCGGATCTCGCCCGACAGTTCCGAGGCCGCGATTTCGACGGGTTCATCCTGGAGCAGCACCACGCCGCCAAGCGAGATGCTCCATCAGGAACGGCGCTGCAGCTGCAGGCCGCGGTGAGCGCCGCGGATCCCGACCGGCGTTTCCCGATCAGCTCGGTGCGAGCCGGATTCTCACCGGGTATCCACCTGCTGGCCTATGAGTCTCCCTTCGAGGTAATTCGGCTCGAACACACGGCGAAGAGCCGTCAGAGCTTTGCCGCGGGAGCACTGTTGGCGGCGGAATGGTTGCAAGGACGCAAGGGGGTATACACCTTCGACGAAATGCTTTTCGGAGCGGAACGATGAGCGGACTCGCCGGATGTGGGACCGCGCTGGTGACACCGTTTACCGCGAACGGTGCGGTGGACGAACCGGCGTTGCGCGCTCTGGTGGAGTGGCAGATCGAGAGCGGAATCGACTTCCTGGTGCCCTGCGGCAGCACCGGTGAAGCGCAGACGCTCTCTGCCGCGGAACGGGAGCGGGTCGTCTCCGTTGTCGTCGAGACCGCCAAAGGCCGCGTTCACGTCATGGCAGGCGCCTCCCACAACGACACCCGCCTGGCGGTCGAAGAAGCCCGCCGGATGAGTGGCCTGGGCGTGC
>DATIOP010000256.1:0-9105 GCA_035472975.1 Gemmatimonadales bacterium | reverse complement strand
AACGGAGATAACGAGTGAATTCGCCCACGACTGTCGACATGTCGCATCCGAGCCGCTGGCTTGCCGTGCTGCGCATCCTGGTGGGGCTCTACTTTGTGAAGGCGCTCTGGACCAAGCTGGATCTGGTGCTCCTCGGCGGGTTCTTCCCCTGGCTCGGCGTCGAGCCGCGCTGGATCGAGGCCATGCCGCAGATCGTCACCCGGCAGGCCGCGGAGAATCCGATTCTGTGGTACAAAGCGTTCCTCGAGCACACGGTTCTGCCCAATTCGGTGATGTTTGCCAAGATGATCGCGTGGGCGGAGACGCTGGTGGGACTCGGACTGACCTTCGGACTGTTCGCCGGGCTCGCTGCACTCGGCGCATTCTGGCTGAGCCTGAATTACGGCTTGGCGTCGCAGCACATGGCGCCCGCGTCCTTCGGCTTTCACTACATGTTGCTGAGCGTGATCCCGGTGCTGTTCCTGGCGCGTTCGGGCCGGGCGTGGGGATTGGACGGATGGCTGGCGTGGAGGTGGCCAGAGGCGTGGTTTACTCGAAGGCCTTTTGCGTGAGGGGGGCGGGGACGGATCGGCGGCAGACGGTTAGACGGCTCGTGGCTCCGACGAAGGGTGGCCCCTCGCATGACGCTAGGAGCCATACCGCACTCTCGATCCGCGCTAACCGTCTAACCGTCTAACCGTCTCCCCTCACCTAACCGCCGGTCCAATCGCAATCCCCCACGGCACGCTGCCCACCGGAATCGTCTTCACCACCTGCATCGTCGAGGCGTCGATCACCGAGACATCGTTGCCAGGACCGTTGGCCGTGTAGAGCTTCTTCCCGTCCTTCGTGACGCCGACTCCCCAGGGACGAGTGCCCACTTTCGTTGTGGAGAGGATCGAGTCGGCAGCCACATCGAGGACCGAGACCGTACCGCCTCTCCCATTCGAGACATAGACCTTCTGGCCGTCCGGTGCGACCTGCAGCCCCATTGGCTTCGACCCTTCCGGCATCTTGATGGTCTTCATCGTCTTCCTGGCGTTCATGTCGACGACGGTGACGGTGCCGGCGACTTCATTCGTGACGTACGCCTTGGCCCCATTCTGAACAAATCGGATGGAACGCGGGCGCTGGCCAACCTCGATACTTCCGATCCCTTTGCCGGACTGGGTGTCGATTCCGGTGATGTTGTGATCGGTCTCCCCCGTCACCCAAACAGTCTTCCCATCGGGCGACAACGTGACGCCTTCGGGCTCCCGGCCGGTCTTCACGTTGGCGATGACTTTGCCGCTCTGGAGGTCAACAATGGATGCGGAGTCGGCGTCTTCGTTAGAGACGTAGAGCCGGGTTCCGTCGGGACTCACGTCGAACGTCTCGGGATCCTTGCCAGCGGGGAGAGTCTTCACCGTCTTCCTGGTCGCCACGTCGACCACGGCGACGCCGTCCTTCGAAGGATCGGTCTTGAGCTTCTCGCACTCTGCGTCCGGCATGGTAGGCGGGCACTTGGGTGATCCGCTCAGCGCCACGTAAACGGTGCGACCATCGGGGCTCACCTTCACGCCCCGGGGGCGAGTGCCTACTTCGATCGTGCTGACGACGCTATCGGTCGTCGCGTCTATCACTGTGATGTTGCGGGAATCCTCATTGCTGACATACACGTATTCCCCGGTTGCTTCCGCTCCGCCCCCCGCACCCCCCTCCTGAGGCGGCGCCGCCTCGCGCCGGCCGCACCCGGCCGCCAAAAGAGCAGCCGCACCCAGGAAAAGAGTCCGCCCCATCCCGTCAGTTCCGTGCATCGAAAACCGCCTTGTCTTTATTGCGTGCCTGGTCGAGTCCCTTGAGCGTGGGAACTCCCTTGGCTTTGGTGAAAATGGTTCCATTGAGATCCGCCGAGGCAACGTTGGCTCCGGTAACGTCGGCTTCCGTCAGATCGGCCTGGATCATGTCCGCGTTTCGCAGATCCGCGTTGACCAGCTTGGCGCCGATCAGCTTGGCGTAGCCGAAGTCGGCCTTGAACAGGTTGGCCCCCGTGAAATCGGCTCCGGAGAGATCCGCGCTTCCGAACTGAGCTCGCATGACGCCCATGGACTGATTGCCCGGATCGGCGCCGATATTGGCGTTCTGCAGATTCGCCCCCCGCAGCTTGGCTGACTTCAGGTACCCGATAATACGCGTATCCCTGAGATCCGCCTCACTCAGGTCGGCGGCCTCAACGATCGTCGCAAAGAGACTCGCGCCTCGCAGGTTGGCGTGCTGCAGGTTGGCGCGGCGCAGGGTGGAGCCGTCGAGATTGGCCTTACTAAAGTCGGCGCCGATGGCGGTCGCGTCGGTGAGGTTGACGGCGAAGAGTTTGGCACCGGAGAGGTTTGCGCTGTCCAGTCTGGCCTTCATCAGGTTGGCCTGGCGGAAGTCCAAACCACTCAGGTCCAGCCGTCTCAGGTCGAGGCCGGAGAGATCGGGGATTTCCGATCCGGTGCCCTTGGAGAGGCGCTCCTGGACGGCCTCGCGGGTTGGCACTCCCTGAGCCGCTGCCGGCGGGTTTTGGGCGGCGAGAGGGAAAATCACCGCCAGGAAGGCCCAGGCGGAAAGGCCGCGCATTCGCGGGTACATGGTGGGAGCGGGAGGTCCCGCTAGCTGTTCTCCCTCAACGCCGGTCGTCCTATGCCGATTTTTCCGTCGGCTCGCCCCTTCAGATAGAGATAGATCCGCTGGATCTTCTCCATTTCCAGTCCCAGCGCGCACCAGGACGGCATCCCCCTGTCAGGCCGGCCGGCACAGACGGTGGTGATGAACATTTCCTTGGTTGGGACGGTTCCGTCGTCCTTGAGGGAAACCACGAGGGCGGGCGCAAAGGATGTCCCTACGCCGTACTCGCCATGGCACCGGGAACAGTTCAGTTCGAACTGCTTCCACCCCTGGTACACATCATTGGTGACGGTATCACGCGGGGCTGGATGGTATTCGTCATGCACCTGGGCAGCGACAGGTGCTGTGAGGACGAGCAGCAGGGTAAGGAGCGCGCCGGCGGTCAGGGCGCGAGGATTGACGAGCGAACGGCTCATGCGGGTGCGCGATCCTTTCGAAGGCGAGGGAATGCCACCACGTGGCGTCGAAGTCACTGACCGGCTGTGCCCGGTTTCGCCGAATCGGGGGTGAGCGGCAACATCGGGACGTTGAACTGTTCCAGAATTTTCTGAAGCTCGGGACGCTTGGCGTCGACGAACTTTTGCAGGCTGTCCCGCATCACTGTCTCCCGGCTCCGGGTGGCCAGACCCAGGCTGAAGGAGAAGGGGATACCGCTCAGGGAATCGTCGGGGAGCGAGCGCAGCACCAGCGGGACGCGGGCGGTCTTGGCGAAGTAGCCCGCCACCGGGCCCCAGACGATGGCGACATCGATAGTACTGTCGACCACCGCGTTGATGATATCTTCGGGACGCAACCCGCCTTCGCTGTAAAAGGTGCCGAATCCGACCAGGGTGCCGACCACCCCGTGCGAGCTCAGCGCCATCGCGGGCGGAGTATTTTCGGCGTCCGCATTGAGCAGGTTCACGCCGATCTTGAGCTGCTTGAGCCTCGGGTCATCCAGGCTCGAGATGTCGAGCCCGCTGTCCTTGCGATAGACGATGACGTAGGACGAGCGGAAGTAGGGTGCGGTGACTCCGGCCATGTCGAGTCCGGCTGGGGCGGTAATGGCCACATCGCAGTAGCGGCCGTTCAGCCCCCGGCTGAAGAAGCCGCGGCGTACCGGCCACCAGACGTATTCGAGCTTGGAGTTCCAGGTCTGGGCCAGAAATTCGGCGATCTTGTTTTCGAATCCGTCTCCCGCCTTGTTGGAGAAGGGCATGTTGTCGGGATCTGCGCACACCCGGAGCACTCCCTCGGTCAGGGGGCTCGGTCGCTGGGCCTGGGCGGGCAAGGCAATTCCCCCGGTCAGGGCCACAGCGAAAGCGAAATGGCGCAGCACTGATAGACGCATCGGATCTTCCGTCTGGGCAAATACTTCCGTGAGTTGTGCTGGCGATAACCCCCACCGCACCGGACAAACGGCGCCGGACACTGCAGGGCGGATTGCCTTGCCCTCTGAGGTGTCCGGCGCCGTCTGAACGACTAAGCGGGACAGCCGCCCGGGAGCAAGCCCCCGGACGGCCGTGTGAAGCGAATTACAGCCCGAAGACAGTCAGCACGCCACCCTGGGTGGAGAACTGACCGGCGTCACCAAACGCGCCCAGCGCGCCGAGACCGGCGGTGGGATCTTCTGCGCCGATGCCCGCGGCCACGCCGATACCGGCCCAGCCACCAATGCCCGAAAGAACGGCAACATACTGCTTGCCATCCGGGGCCTTGTAGGTCATCGGGTTGCCGATGATGCCCGACGGGGTCTTGAACTTCCACAGCACCTTGCCCGTCTTCTGATCAACGGCCTTGAGCCAGCCTTCCATCGTTCCGTAGAACACCACGCCGCCAGCGGTCGTGAGGACGCCGCCGTACGCCGCGAGGTTCTCCTTGATCTCCCACACCTGCTTGCCGGTCATGGGATCCCAGGCGATGAACCGGCCGCGATTGCCGCCGGGGCCCGGGAACATCCGCACGATCGCGCCGACGTACGGCTGACCGGCGGTGTACTTCACTTCCACGCCTTCATAGTCCATGCAGATGTGGTTCGCGGGAACGTAGAACAGGCCCGTGATCGGCGAGTAGGCCGAGGGCTGCTGATCCTTGAACCCGATAGCGGCGGGGCAGATTCCCTCGCCGTTCTTCTTGGAGCTGGTGCCGAACTTGGCATCCTTGACCGGGACGCCCGTGGTCACTACACCCTCAACCGGGGTGCCGGTGCCCGCGTTCTTTGCCCAGTTGATCGGGCCGAATGCATTGGCGACGACCACTTTGCCGTTGGTCCGGTCAACCGTGTAGGCGATGCCGTTGCGGTCAAAGTGAGCCAGAAGCTTCTGGCCACCCTTCTCGAACAGCACGTTCTCGTTGACGCCGTCATAGTCCCACTCGTCGTGCGGCGTCATCTGGTACACCCACTTCGCCTTACCGGTCTGCGGATTACGTGCGAACATCGACATCGACCACTTGTTGTCGCCCGGCCGCTGGTCAGGATTCCAGGTGCCCGGGTTGCCGACGCTGTAGTAGAGCAGGTTCAACTCGGGGTCATAGCTGTACCAACCCCAGGTGGTGCCGCCGCCCCGCTTCCACTCGTCGCCCTGCCAGGTCGAGACCCCGAGGTCCTTCCCCTTGTGGGACGCGTAGTTCGGGTTGGCATCTCCCTCGATCATGACTTCGCTGTCCGGGCCGGTGCTGTACGCGGTCCAGACGTGCTTGCCCGTGTTCGCATCGAACGCCGAAACGCGGCCACGAACGCCGAACTCACCACCCGAGATGCCGGCGATGACGAGGTCGCCGATCACGATCGGAGCGTTGGTCATCGTGGCGCCCTGCTTGTAGCCGTTCGCCTCGACGCCTGCGCCAGAGTGATCCGGGTGCTTCGCCTTCCACAGCTCCTTGCCGGACTTGGCATCGATCGCCGCGAGTTCACCCTGCAGCAGCTGGATATAGATCTTGCCGCTCGGGTGATAGGCAGTGCCGCGGTTCACGAGGTCGCAACAGGCGATTGGAATCGCGTCCGGCGACTGATTGGGAGCGTACTTCCAGATCTGCGGCGCGCCTTCCTTGGACAGGTCGAGCGCGTACACATTGTTCGGGAAGGACGTGTGAACGTACATCACGTTGCCGACGACGAGGGGGTTGCCCTCATGGCCGCGCAGCGTGCCGGTCGAGAACGTCCAGGCGGCCTTCAGGTTGGCCACGTTCGACGTGTTGATCTGCGCCAGCGGGCTGAACCGCTGGAGGCTGTAGTCGCGACCGGTCATCCACCACTCGCCCTCAGGCGCATTCAGGGTCCACTTCCCCGAACGTGCCTGGGCCTGAGCCGATGCCGCGAGGATCGTCAATCCCGCGACCAGCCCGCCAGACAACATCCTGCGGGTAATACGGTTCATATCAGACCTCATGATGAAGGGTGACTGCCCTACTGCTGCGCTACTACGGCACCAAACACTTCCGGTGGGTCCGCTCCGGCGTGAGCGCCCCCGCTCCGTCCGTCCTCAGTGCCAGGAAACAACTTCCCTACAAACACCAACGGCCGTCCGACCTGTCTTGCTATGGCCGAACGACCGTTGAGTTATTTGCCGCCGATACTCCCCACCACCATCCATTATTCTCGGCGCCGACGCCGCAATTCGTGGGGGAACCGGCGTAATTGGTTCCGCTCATCCGCGTCCGGTGCGGACGCGCTGAACGATGCGAATGCTTGAAAATGCAGATAGCACACCCAACGCCCATGAAGTGCCTCAGAGCGCCGCTGAATGGCTTCGATCTCCCAATAGAACGAGGAGTCGAGACATAGGCGAAAAATGTGGTGTGAGACCAAGGCCAGGGAGGTTACAACTGTCCCTGTAGAGACTCCGGTACCACGACTTCGGTACCCGCAGCCCCGGGGAAGGTTCCCGGCCAAGGAGCCCACCCGGTCAGGGAGGCACTACTTTATCAGTCGTTTTGAAACCTGTCAATCACGTCCGACCCCAGTCCACTCGGTGTGAACCAGCGCACCGCGCTGGGCGAATCCGGTTTGATAGACCGCTCCGGAATCTCCCAGCTTCGCCCGCACCCGGCTGGCCAGGTCGCGGGCCGAATCGGCGTCAGGAGTAAGTCCGTAAACCGTTGGGCCCCAAGAGCTTTGCCCTACTCCTTGGGCTCCGAATCCCGTCAGGAGCCGCACCAGCTCAGCGCTCGCCCCCGCAGCAAAGGCTCCCCCTTGCGCTCCCGAGAACCAGGCGCCGGTAATTCGCTGAATCTCCGAAAGGGCCGCTCCGAAGTCTGCCAGATCGGCTTCTGCGAGCGCCGGCAGCAGCTGCATGAGGACCAGATGCGCCACTCGCTCGACCTCCTGCTCTGCAGGCGGCGGCAACTTCGCAAAGGCCTCAGTCTCGGTCTCTCCGCTAAAGCCGGGTGTTCCTCGAGGGATAGCGATCACTGCCTGCCACGCGGCCGGCATCGGGAGCCTCGAGATCAGTGGGGCGACGCCGTCGCTTCCCGGCCTCCGGCCTCCTTCGAGAACGAAGCCACCCAGGGCGAAGACCCAGGTGCCGATCGCCGAGCGGACACCTCTCCCCACGGCACGCGCGAGCGCCGGTGGTTCGACCTGAATGCCGTGTAACTCGGCGAGGGCGCGCCCCACAGCCAACGCGAGTTGAGTGCCGGAGCCGAGTCCGACGTGAGACGGGATGGATTGCGCGACGCAAAGGTGCGCGCCGCCCTTGAGCCGGTAGCTCGCGAGAAAGCGGCGGGCGAACTCCTGCGCCCGTCCCGCGTCCGGCCCCTCGGCGGTGACGGACTCGTTCCGGGTTACCTCGAGCCGCACCGCGGGGACCGGAATCGCGGCGCCGATCCCCCCGAATCTGCGGCCCAGATGACCCCGCAGATCCAGAACTCCGAAGTGGAGGCGTGCCGGGGCCTCGACCGTGATCCGGGTTGGGAGCTGCTCCATCGCACTCATCCGGTTGATGCGACGGCGCCGAGCCGGGTGGCAACGACAGACTTGAGGAACGACATCGCCTCTTGCTCGTGAGGACCTGCGGTCTTGTCCACGATGATCTGAAGTCGCTCGTATTCCCGCCGAATTTCTTCCGGCGGAATCAGGTGGGTACGGGTGGCGAGAATCGCGGCTTCGAGCACTGCGTGGCGTGCCCGGTTGAAGCCGAGGAACTCCCGCCGGAATCCCTGGTGGACGACGCGGGTCACGATTCGCGAGCGGGGAGGCGTGTCGTCGATAGAGACGACCTCGACCTCGCGCCAGGAGCAGGCGGCGTCGATCACCACTCCCTTAACCACAGCCGCCGGTCCCGAGGGCAAGGTTACGTTCCCGGTCGCCCCGCGGGCGAAGAGCATGACGTCATCGGTGAGATTCACAACCGCAACACCGCTCGCCTTCAGGTTCCGGAAGGTTGTGGTCTCGAGGAAGGGCTTGATCACGATTGTTTCCTCCCCCCACTCGACACCCATGGGTGCGTAGTTGACGACGCCCGAGGGGTCCATGGTTGTGAGGATGGATTCGATGATCATGGGTGTCAGGGGTCAGGGGTTAGGTGTCAGGGCTCGGGGTTTTCGGATTTGACCGCCGTTCCCTGACACCTGACACCTATTCCTTCAATACCGACACGGTCACATTCGACGAATACTTCGCACTCCGATAGATCCGGTGCGTCTGAGCCTTGAAATCCTCCGGTTTCGCCAGGAAGATGTTGGGCACGAAGGTCTGCGGGTTCCGATCATACAGCGGGAACCAGGTGCTCTGGACCTGCACCATGATGCGGTGCCCCTTGAGGAACCGATAGCTCTGCTGGTGCAGATCTACCGTGTACTCCGCCACCTTGTTCGGCGAGATAGCGACCGGCTTCTCGAATCCCTGCCGGAAACGGCCTCGGAGGATGTCGCTCGCCACCATGAACTGATATCCCCCCATGGGCCAATCGCCCGGCACGCTGTCGGGATAGACGTCGATCAGCTTCACGACCCAGTCCGCATCACTCCCTGTTGTTGAAGCGAACAGGTCCCCGGTGATGTTTCCGGCGATGGCTACCTCCTCGGTCAGCGGTGGAGTCTGCCAGGTGAGCACGTCGGGCCGCCCCTGCACGAAGCGCTGGTCCTCCGTGAGCCACACCCGCCAGTTGGAGCCCCGTTGATCGTAGGTCTGCTGAACTGGCCGCCGCCGGTACGGCACCGGATGAGCCGGATCGGAGACATAGCTATCCACCAGGCTCGATGCGGGCTGCTTGCCATCGGGGAGGGGCGGCGGCGCGAATGACAGCAAACCGTTCTCCCGGAAATAGAGGCGCTTCTGCAGCGTCTGCGACTTGGGCGGCCAGGTATCGAAGGTTCTCCACTTGTTGGATCCCGACTCGAAGACCAGTGCTTCGGGGAAAAGGCCCTGGCCTTTCCCCTTGAGCCAGTAGGCGAACCAGGGCGCCTGTACCGAGTCCCGGTAGAACTCGCTCGTATTACTCCCAAACGAGATGTTGCCCAGCTTGTCTCCCTTGCCGCGGCTCCAGCTGCCGTGATTCCAGG
>DATIOP010000255.1:0-9062 GCA_035472975.1 Gemmatimonadales bacterium | reverse complement strand
TCGATCCGGCGGAAAACCGAAGTGGTCACCGACCGGTGGTCGCTCATGGCCCCGCTCGGCCGGACGTTGCTCTCTGCGATTTTCATCATTTATGGATTCCCTCACTTCACCGCTCAAACGATCGGGTATGCCGCGCACCATGGAGTTCCAGCGGCCGGCATCCTGGTTCCCCTCTCCGGCGTCATGGCTATCGTCGGTGGAGTCAGCATTCTGGTCGGCTACCATGCCAAGGCGGGAGCCTGGCTGTTGATCATCTTCCTGCTGGTCGTGACACCGGTGATGCACAATTTCTGGAGCGCCACCGATCCGGGCACCCGGGCCCTGCAACAGGGGATGTTCATGAAGAATCTGGCCATGACGGGTGGTGCCATCCTGGTCGCCTATTTCGGCGCCGGGCCGTGGAGCGTGGACTGGAGTGCGGGGCGGAAGTAGCAGCGATTTCAGATTGAAGATTTCAGATTGAAGATTTGATGAGTCGAAGATTGAAGATGTCAGACTTGATGATTGAGTAGTACTGGCTTTTCAATCTTCAATCTGAAATCTTCAATCTTCGATCACCACATCCTCAGGTCATACCCGAGCCGCTCGCTTGTTCCGTCGGCATGTGAGTCATGATCGCCTTCACCGCCGTTTTCAGGTTTTCATCGTAGCGTTCCTGGTCTTCCGGAACCTCGGCGACCGCATGACCCCGCCAAAGTACCGCGTTGCTCTTGGCGTCCCGGAGCTCGATGATGACCGCGCCATGTTCCCACTCGGCCGGGCTGGCATCCTCGGCGCCCGGTCCCCAATCACGCCACCAACTCGGCCGCCACAGGTAGTCGAAATCCCAGTCGGTCACATCGTCCCGATCCGGCACCGCCAGATAGAAGGCGACGACTGCGTCCGGATTCGCGTCGGAGACGGTGTAGCCGGCATGTTTCAGGCCTGAGACGAGCTCGCGACGAATGGTCTGGCTGGCTGCCGCGTCGTTCAGCAGCGGATTCACTTCGAATGGTGACAGGCCTCCCAGAAATTCGGCGGACCGCTTAACACTTACCGTCCGCATTACAGTTTGACTCTCCCCGACGCCGGTCATTGTGTGCACCTGGACACTGTGTCCGTGCACCGGGAGGGACAGCGCGGCGGCGGTGAGTGCTGCGAGTGCGTGGGTCGACATAAATGCGCCCGTAATGAAGTCAGCCTTGTATCCGGTGAGACGGTCGTCACGGCTGCGGTGATCGACTGCTGCACAATCGCGACTCGACAACGATCGTGCGCCTAGTAGTACGCTGTCTGGAGAGAGTTCGTTGCAGCGTTTCGGTGAGACAAGCTGTCGCGACCTGCGGAAGGGACATGATCGATGCCGGCACTGTCAGTCGTCGAGCGCATTGAGCGTTACAACGCGGGTCGCGAGGCCGAACGCCTGGCTTTGAAGTACGAGGCGATGCGCAGGGACGCCTTCGCGTTCATGCGCGGAACCTGCCACCTGTTTCACGAGGACTGGCATCGAGAGCCGATACTCGATCGGACACCACTGGCCTGGATTACCGGCGATCTTCACCTCGAGAATCTCGGCAGTTACAAGGGAGACAATCGGCTCGCCTACTTCGACCTCAATGATTTCGATGAGGCCACCCTGGCGCCGGTGGCCCACGATCTTGCCCGCTTCCTCACGAGCGTCTTCGTCGGAGCGAAGTGCCTGGGTCTCAAGGAGCGCGACGCGCGGGGGCTCGCGAGCGACTTTCTCGGGTCCTACAACGCCAGGCTGAACGACGGCAAGGCCCGATGGGTCGAGCGCCAGACCGCGAACGGCAAGGTGCAGGCTCTGCTGGAAGAGGCGACCATGCTCACTCGCAAGCGCCTTCTCTCGATCCGAACAAAAATGGCGGGAGCATCACGTCGTCTTCGTCTCGGCCGGCGTGCCCTTCCGGTCTCCGCTTCCGACCGGAAGAAGGTGATCCGAATCATTCGGCAGTTCGCGAAGCACCAGTCCAATCCCCGGTTCTATGCAGTGATGGACGTGGCGCGTCGAGTCGCCGGCAGCGCCAGCCTCGGACTGGAGCGGTATGTACTGCTGGTGCGGGGCCGGGGTCTCCCGGACAAGCTGGCACTCCTCGATCTCAAACAGGCAATTCCTCCCAGCCTGGTGACACGGGCCGGTTCCCGCATCGCGTGGCCGAGCGAAGCCAGCCGGATTACCTCTATTCAGCGCTGGGCTCAAGCGGTCTCGCCGGCGCTGCTGCATCCGGTGCGAGCGGGCGGGCGCTCTTATGTTCTCCGCGAGCTGCAGCCGACTCAGACCCGGTTGAGTCTGGAGTCGTGGAACCGGACTCGCGCTGAACTGGAAGGACTTATGATTACGCTCGGCCAAGTTGTCGCCTGGAGCCATCTCCGAAGCGGCGGCCGAAAGGGCTCGGCCATCGCCGACCAATGGATGGCCTTCGCCGAAGAGAAGAAGTGGCGCCCTGCCCTGCTCGCCTACGCGTCGAGCTACAGCCGCCAGGTCGAGCGTGACTGGAGGGAATTCGTGGAGGCAACGACGCCGTGACCGCCGGAGAGACCGCGTCTCCGGCCCAGTCGACTTCGGCCTGGGCACCACTCGCCTTCCGCATCTACCGGTTGATCTGGCTGGCGGTGCTAGCCAGCAACATCGGCACCTGGATGCAGACGGTCGGCGCCCAGTGGCTCCTCGCCAGCCTGCCCAACGCCGCCACACTCGTGGCACTGGTTCAGACCGCGGATACCCTACCCGATCTCCTGCTTGCGCTTCCCGGTGGCGCGCTGGCCGACATCTTCGACCGGCGCCGGTTCCTGATCGTCCTCCAGGTCCTGCAGATCATCGCCGGCATCGGGCTCACCTGGCTGACGTTCGCCGACCAGATGACACCGCCGTTGCTCCTCGGCTTCACCTTCGTCCTGGGAGCGGCATCGGCGCTGGCAACGCCGGCCTACGAGGCCCTGATCCCCGAACTGGTCCCCCGCAGTCAGCTCAGCGCTGCGGCGTCACTAGCCAGCGTCAACATCAACCTGGCGCGTGCCGTCGGTCCTGCCCTCGCCGGGATCGTGATTGCGCGGCTCGGCGTCGGAGCGGTGTTCGCGCTCAACACCGTCACGTTCATCTTCCTTCCGCTGGCCCTGTTGGCGTGGCGCCCTCCGGTCGAGCAGACTGCCGGGGTGCCCGAGCGGTTCGTTTCCGCCCTGCGGGCCGGGGGCCGCTACGTCCGCTACTCTCCCGTCACCCGCCGAATTCTCCTCCGCCTCGCGCTCTTCGTGCTGCCCGCCACTGCGATCTGGGCCCTCCTGCCCCTGGTCGCGAGCACCCGACTCGGTCTCGCTGCAGACGGGTACGGCCTCCTGCTGGGGGCCCTGGGCGGCGGTGCCGTCGCAGGCGCATTCCTGCTCCCGAAGCTCAGCCGCCGACTTTCGGCCAACCAGCTCCTCGCGACCGCCTGCATCACCTACGCATGCGCCATGCTGCTCCTGGTCGCGGTGCCCCGGCCCATGGTCGCCTTCCTCGCTCTGCTGCCGGCCGGCGCCGCGTGGATCGCGGTCATCGCCAACAGCAACGCGGAGATCCAGCTCTTTCTCCCGGCCTGGGTGCGAGCCCGCGGCCTCGCGACCTATCAGATGGTGCTGTTCGGCTCTCAGGCGCTGGGCGCGCTCGTGTGGGGACTGATCGCAGAACACACCGGCCTGGTAGCAGCGTTCGCCGGCGCAGCCGGCGTGCTCCTCGTGGGCACGGCCACCATTCGTATCTGGCCGATGATCGATGTGACCGGCCTGGGCCGCGATCTCTCGGCTCATTGGGAGGAACCGAGCCTGGTGAGGCAACCGGATCCCGAGGAAGGTCCGGTCGTGGTCACCACGGCGTACGAGGTTGCCACGAAGAATCAGGAGGCGTTCCTCAGGGCGATGGTCGCGGTGCGGTTGTCCCGGCTTCGCACCGGAGCGATCAGCTGGGGGCTCTATCACGAGGGGGAAACGGCCGACCGATTCGTCGAGCTGTTCATCGTGGCGACGTGGGGCGAACATCTGAATCAACACGGCGGACGGCAGACCGCGGCCGACGCGGCCATCGACAAGCGAGTACGCGACCTGTGTGAGACGAAGCCGGTGACGCGGCACTTCTTTCCGGCGGAGCTGGTAGGGGAGGATTGGGGATGGGTGGCAGGGAGAGTGAGGACGTAGGTCGGAGTTCTTTGGCTCATTCTGGAGGCGCTCATGAACCGCTCGCCCTTTTGGGCGCTGTGCGTGCCGGCACTCGTCCTCGCCTGTCAGCCGCAGACTGTTCCCATCCCCCAGGGCGACCCGACGCCGCCGACCGCGCTCTGGCTCCAGGCCAATCCGCCCGCGACACCGCTCGCCAACGTCACGCTCGGCGGCACGCCGCTGACTGCCGAGGTGGGCGATTCTGGCGTGGTGCAGCTGACCGCCAATGGAAGCGATCCCGAAGGTCTCCATGCGATCCGGCTGTGGATGACGGTGAAACGCGCGCGCCCAGGTCAAACCGAAGGCCCGGGTCTCGCCGGAGCACCGGTTGCCGAGCAGAGCACGCCAGCCACCGCGGGAGGCACCGCGACGACCTCGCTATCGGTGTCGTATGGTTTGTCGCCCTCGACCGAGATCGGCGTCTTCGACGACCTGTGGGTGGACCTATGGGCCGAGGCGGAGAATTTCGGCGGTGGCATCGTGAAGACGGCCGTGCTCACCCTGCATCTCCGGTGGGAAGGGCTTCGCCTCCATGTCATCGCCCTCAGCGACGATGACGGGAGTAATGCGTCCACGATCAGCGCCACCGATTTCGTGCAAGCGCTCGACAGTCTCAACCGGGTGTATCGGGGGACTCGCATCCGGTTCCGCTACGATCCGGCCACCGACTACCAGATGATGCAGTCTACGGCGCTCAACCAGGACCTGATGTTCGGCGATGCGACGGGGCTCGCGTCCGGAAATGCCATCGCCCTCACGATGCCGACCGCGATTCCGGTCTTTCTGCGTCTTGCCGGTGGTGGCAACGGCAACGCGGCGCCACCTCCCGGACTGACCGGGATCCCGCCCGGGATTGGCCCAGGGGGAGTGGCACAGAACTATGTGGCGCTTCCAAACCAGCTCGATTGGGTCAATTTCATCGCTGCCCACGAAATCGGTCACTACCTGGGCCTCTATCACACTTTCCCAGGCTGGGGCGGCCCAGGCTGGGCGAATGAGCAGGCGGTGATCGACTGGATGACAGCGCACGGCGGCACCATCGCTGCCTTCGACGGAGACCTGTTACCCGATACGCCCCCCGATCCGGAGCAGGCGCTGTTTGCGCTCAGAGGCGGGCCTACCTACAACACGGATCATGGCCACGCTTTCTACTGCGACCAGACCACGGTCGATGCGTCGGGAACCGTGGCCGGCGCAGCCCAGACGGTGCACTTCGCGCCCGACATGCTGAACGTCATGAGTTACTACTCTCCATGCCCCGCCGGCACGCCGAACTTCGGCCAACGGCACTTCACGAGGGAACAGGTGGCGCGCATGCACAAGGCGCTTACCGATCCGGCTCGGTCGCAGCTGGTGCAGTAAAGTGGCGAGTGCCAAGGACTGAGGATTGAGGACTGCGTCGTTGCGAGGCCCCCTTCGCGTAGTGAGAGAAGGGGCCGTGGCAATCTCACCCGGCTGAATGTCGGCGATTTGGCGGGATTGGCGAATGAGCTACAGAGTCACCGAAGGCGCCGAGTAAAGCACAGACAACTCATGAAAATCGCCACCTGGAACGTCAACGGCATCCGGGCTCGCGCTTTCCAGCTCCAGGAGTGGCTGGAGCAGGAGCGGCCGGACGTGGTGTGCCTGCAGGAGCTCAAGGCAGAGTTGTCGCAGATTCCCGAGGTGTGCCGGCACCCGGACTATCACGCATACTGGCACACCCTCAAGGGGTATTCGGGTGTGTCGCTGCAGGTTCGCAAGGAGTTGTGCCCCACCGATCCGGCGTACAGTCATCCTCCCTTCGATATGGAATCGCGGATCGTACAGGTGGACCACGGTGACCTGGTCATCGCCTCGATCTACGTGCCGAATGGCGGGAAGGACTACGCATCGAAGCTGAGTTTTCTCACCCAGCTCACTGACTGGACCCGCAAGCTCATGGCTGAGGGCCGGGAGGTTCTGCTGTGTGGAGACATGAACATCGCCCGCACCGATCTGGACGTGCATCCCCGGGAGCGAAAGCTCAATGCAGTGGGTCAGCGCCCCGATGAGCGCGCGTTGTTCGAGGGACTATTCGCCACCGGCCTGGCGGATCTGGGGCGATCCTTCGAGCCGGAAAACCCCGGCCTGTTCACCTGGTGGGCGCCCTGGCGGAACCTCCGCGCGCGCAATATCGGCTGGCGTTTGGATTACCTGCTGGCTTCTCCGACGCTCGCGTCACGGACCACGAGTTGCGTGGTCAGGGCGGAAGTCGGGACCAGTGATCATGCACCCGTGGTGATGACAACTGACTAATAGTACCGAGTATCGAGTACCGAGTACTGAGTGGGTGAGAGGACCAGACGCCCTGCAGATCAGGCGCCTGGTCCCATGTTGCTCCCGCTAGGTGGTTCCAGCCATCTGCGCCGCCTTACTGCGAACCAGCGCGTAATTCAGGGCCGGCAGTCCATTCCAGTGAGCCGCCTTGCCGGCATAGTCGCGTGCCTTCCCCGTGTCGCCCTTGCCCTGATAGGCCTGCGCCAGGCGATAGAGGTTGTAGGGGTCCTGGAGATTCGACTGCTGCAGTTCAGTGATCGCCTCGTCGTATTGCTTCCCCGCAAGGGCGATCCTGCCGGCCAACTCGTGGGTCAGATTGTTCTGAAACTGGTTCCCATTGCCGGCCGAGCCCTTGGCGAAGGCGTCGGTCTCGGTCTTGGCGGTCGCAAGATCGCCCTTGGCGATCGCCACGGCGGCGACGTTGGCGTGGTGGAACAGTGTCGTCACCCCTTTGACCGCCGGTGAGAGTGCCGACGTCTCGGTGATGTGAAGCGCCTTGTCGTACGCGGCCAAGGCCTCATCCTTTCTGCCCATCGCCAGCAGCAGGTTGCCCTTGAAGTTCATGTCTGCGGTCATCGCGCCGGCATCTCCCGCCTTTTCCGCGATTGCAAACTCCCGCTCGGCCTGCTGAATGGCCTGGTCCAGTTTCCCCTGGTCAGTGTAGACCACCGCCTGAACGAAAACCGCCTGACGTCGCTCGCCATCATTGCGGGCGTTGGCGTACAGGTCGCCGAGGCGACTGGTAGCCACATCGGGCTTGCCGAGGTAGAGCGCGTTGATGGCGGTACCGATCCGGGCTGAGATGAAATGGGGATCGAGGGCCAGGGCCTT
Source organism: Gemmatimonadales bacterium (assembly GCA_035472975.1). Classification (GTDB taxonomy): domain Bacteria; phylum Gemmatimonadota; class Gemmatimonadetes; order Gemmatimonadales; family GWC2-71-9; genus DATBGE01. Next base: position 1,745 of record DATIOP010000255.1, on the reverse strand, counting down.
CTGGTATTGGGTAACCGACTCGTCGAACCGGCCCATCTTCATGAGCAGTTCGGCGTAGGAATCGTAAGGGTTCGGGTCGTTGGGGATGAGTTCCGCGTACTTCTTGAACGCCTGCTCCGCCTCGGGATAGCTGCCCACGGTCTTGTACGCATAGCCAAGATTGTTGTAGACCGGAGGGAATGATGGTGCGATTACGGTCGTGGCCTTGAAGGTCTCGATGGCTTTGGCGTCATCCTGCTGGCCCTGATAGAAGACGCCCAGGGCGAACCGAGCCCGCTCATCGTTCGGGAACAGGGTGACGTTTCGCTCCAGACACTCTTTCGTCTTGGCGGCATTCCCAACCGCGCCGGCCTCGGCGGCCTGGATCGCCAGCCGTTCTCCTTCGGAGGCCTTCTCGGCCAGCGCGATGGCCCGGTCCAAATGGAGCCGAAACTCCTTCGCAGTACCGGAAACATTGGCGCGGGCCAGCTCTGCGGAGGCAAAGCTGGGGTCAAGCTCCAGCGCCTTGTCGAAGTGAGCGATGGCGTCGGTAGCCTTGAGATTGTCTGCCAGTTCACGGCCGGTGAGGAATTCCTTCTTCGCAGCTTCGGAGCTGGTAGTGATGGGGATCTTGTCTCCCCCGGGGTCAGCTGGAGTTGTCGGCTGCACCAGCAAGACGATCAGCGGGAAAAGCCCTAAGAGCGTGGCCTGTTTCATTGCGCGACTCCTCGGTGGATGATGCAGAATGGAAGGAACCGCTTGGCGGAGAGCCAGCGATTGAATCTTCCTACGAGGAGTGCGAGGGAACGGTGTCGGCTACGGCCACAACTTGAATGACCCGCTGGCCGCATCGTACGCCTCCACGCGGCCGGTGTGGATCTCGTAGTACCAGCCATGAATTCCGAGCGTCCCGTTCCTGAAGCGCTTTTCCACGGCGGGATGGGTGTGGAGGTGCGCCATTTGCTCGACCACGTTGAGTCGGGACAGGATCTCCAAGCGCTCGGAATCAGCCAGCACCGCGTGATCCCGACGCAACCTCTCCAGAGCAGGACCGCCGAAGGTCAGCCATCGTGCGGTAGCGGGAATCGCGGCCAGATTCTCTGAATGGAGCAAACCATTCATGGCCCCGCAGGTGGAGTGGCCGCAAACGATGATGTCGCGCACGCCGAGGACCGCTACCGAGTATTCGATGCTGGCGGAAACCCCAACCCGATCCGAGTCATCGTAGACCGGAACGATGTTCCCGGGAGTCCGTTCCACGAAGATTTCTCCCGGGGCGCTGCCGGTCAGCAGCGACGGGTCAATACGGGAGTCACCGCAGGTGAGAAACAAGGCATCCGGTTTCTGCTTCTCTGCCAGCTCCTCGTAGAGCGCGCGGTTGGCGGGAAAGATTTCGGTACGAAAGCGCCGCACTCCATCCTGGATACGGTGCACAGTGGGTTCCTTGGGTGGGTGGCGAGTTGCAGTCGAGCACTGGCATACGATGGGTGCTTGAGCCCGCCTTGGTAAGATCTTCTCCCTTAACGACGCTAACCCCCGTAACCAATTCGGGGGCAGCGATTGTCCGGCCCCATCCACTCGGGGGCCGCTGCCTCCCCTGAGGTTCATGAGGAGGTAACTGATGTCGCACGTGAAGGATGCAGCGCCTGCCCCGATGAAACCGGTCCCCTCGATGCCTTCGGTCCGTCAGGTCTCCTACGGGGCATTGAACGTGGACGGGCTTTCCATCGCCTACCGGGAGGCCGGACGCCCTGAAAGCCCAAAGC
>DATIOP010000254.1:0-1519 GCA_035472975.1 Gemmatimonadales bacterium | reverse complement strand
GTCCTTCGAGATATCGGCATCGACCCGCCCCGCCAGCTCGAGCATCGCCGCGGGATCTTCTACCATCACGCTCGGCTTGCCGCTAATGGCGTAGGTGTGCGGCGGCAGGTCGGACAGCTTCTCGATCTTGATCTTCTCCGCCGAAGCGGACGTCGCCAGAATCAAACCCGAAACAGCGACCGCAATTGCGATCGGAAACAACAAAGCGACTCGTCTCAGTTTCACGTCATCCCCCAGGAGTTTGGTGTCATCAAGCGGCTACGCAAGGATTTCAAGAAAATGGCGTCCCCAAGGGGATTCGAACCCCTGTTGCCGCCGTGAAAGGGCGGTGTCCTAGGCCAGGCTAGACGATGGGGACCACGCTGGTCGCGCTGCTCGCACGGCGGAGGAACCCTTACCCGAGCCCGCGCGCGTGGGACTATACCGTACTCCTCGCGTCGGCCGTCACCCGCCCTGGGATCGCCGCTCCGACCTCGGCGCGATGCGGTTGGGCGCCCTTCCACATCCTCGGCCTTGGCTCGATCGAGCCATTCCCTGCGCCATTCGGCCCGAACACCCGGATTGAGCCCTCCGAGCGATATTCAATAAGTACCTGCAAATACACAGTTTACGCCATTTCGTGTTACGGGCACGTCCCATGCCTCCTATGGGAGTGGGACTGGGGCTTTGGGAGGGGCCTGGCAGGAGCCTGGCTAAGGGGCAGTCAGAGAAGGAGGCGAAGATGGGACGGTTGCCGAAGAAGGTTCTCTTCCGCCTCGCACTCGCGGGATCCGCGGTGCTCGGACTCTTCGTCTTCTAGGGAGAATCGGATGCTCTTGACCGGCTACATCGCACTGGTTGTCGCGGCTGGAGGCCTCGCCCTCTGGGGGATCGGCGCACCCGATCCGTCCGTGGGCGCGCTCTCGCTTCTCTTCTGGCTGCTGGCAAACCTGCTCGGCGAAGTGCTCTGGCTGCCCGCGCCCAAGGGACGCGGCTACCTGAGCATGGCCAACGCCGCGAACTTCGCGACCCTGATCTTGCTTCCGGCCTCGCCGGCGATCGCGGTCACGGCGTGCGCCGGGTTGATCGCCGATCTCCTCTTCCGTCGCCGGAAGTGGTACCAGGCTCTGTTCAACTCCGCCGCGTGCGCCGTCACCGTGTGCGCCGCGTCGTTCGTATTCTTCAAGACCGGCGGGCACAGCTCGAGCGTGGATGAGATCCTTTCGCCTCTCAACGCGATCCCGCTCTTCCTGTCTGGGCTCACGTACTTCCTGCTCAACACCTGGCTCATCTCCGGCGTCGTCTCGCTTCACCGGAACGAGCCGATCTGGACCGTGTGGCGCACGAGCTTCGCTTTCTCGTACGAGCTCGTGGGCGCCGTGGTCCTCAAGCTGCTCGGGTATCTCTTCGCGATCCTCTTCCTGACCTGGGGATATATGAGTGCGTTTCTCGCGGTGATTGCCACTTACTTCATCCGGGACGCGTATATGCGATATGTCGCTCAAACTGAGGCGGCTCGCGCTGTAGCGGCCGACCGGAG
>DATIOP010000253.1:0-7837 GCA_035472975.1 Gemmatimonadales bacterium | reverse complement strand
TGAAGAACACGATCGTGATCATCACCTCTGACCACGGCGAGCAGTTCGGTGAGCACGAGCTCCTGGGGCATGGCAACAGCCTGTATGCCCAGGTGCTCCACGTCCCGCTCGTGATCGTGTACCCCCCCAAGGTGCCTGCCGGCGCGATCGTGGCGCCGCCAGTGGGGCTTCGCGACATCCCGACCACCGTCCTCGACCTTGCTGGTCTGCCGAATGATCGCGGCCTTCAGGGCCGCTCGCTCACCCGCTTCTGGGAACGTCCCATGGACTCGGGGGATGCGGACGAGGTCATCGTTTCCGAAATGCCGGGCGCCAGCGCCGCCAATGCCGTTTCGCTCATTGCGGACGGGCATCACTACGTCCGCTGGTGGAAGCGGCCGGAAGGCGTCTACGACCTTCGAACCGATCCGACCGAACAAACCAATCTGGTCGGCACTCCCATGGGAGATTCGCTGCTGACCCGGTTCCGGGACATGGCGGCGGAACTGGGTAAGAAGTTTCCGGGGCTAAAGAAGGGGGAGGCGAATGACACCCTCTGAGGCCCGGGCCTCCGGTGAAGACACCGAAGTCCGCTATCCCGGCATTCTGGTTGTGGCGCTTTGGTGCACTCTGGCAGCTGGCGTCCTTGAAGGAAGTTGGCGCCTGTTTCAGAGATTCGGGCTGGGTAAAGTCATCCGCATGCCGCTCGACATCGTGTGGATGGCCCCGCTCGTCGACGCACTCTGGCTCCTGGCTCCGGCCATTCTACTGTTGATCGCGAGCCGGTTGGCGCCACAACGGTTCTCGTTCCCGATGGCCGCCGGACTTCTCGGCGGCTTTGCCTCGCTCCCGGTGCTACTGCTCATCGAGTCGATGCACAAAGGCGTTACGCTCCTGCTCGCGGTCGCCGTGGGGATTCAGGTGGCCCGCTGGACAAGGGAGCACGGTACGGGCTTTGCTCGACTGGAGCGGACTACGCTTCCTGCACTCGGTTTGATCGTGGTCGCCGGCGCCGCCTTGGTGGTCGGCATTCCGTGGATGGCCGAACAGAAGGCCATGGGCCACAGGCCTCCGGCCGCGATTGGAAAGCCCAATGTGCTGCTTCTCGTGTGGGACACGGTTCGTGACGATGCCCTGAGTGTAAGCGGATATCGGCGACCCACCACGCCGTTTCTGGAAACAGTGGCCCGTGAGGGGACTCGCTTCGAATGGGCGCTCAGCACGGCTCCGTGGACCCTTCCGTCGCACGGCAGCATGTTCACCGGAGAATGGCCCTACGTGTTTTTTCGAGGGACCCGAATCCCGCTCGATTTTCGGAGTCCGACTCTCGCGGAAGTGTTCTCTCGGGCGGGATATCGGACGGCTGGCTTTACCGGAAACCTGGCATTCACGCTCCGGGAGTATCGGTTAGACCAGGGGTTTCAACATTACGAAGATTTTTCCCGGAACCTCGGGACTGCTCTCTCGTGGTCGCGCATCAGCTGGGTCGCGTTGGACCAGCCATGGGTGCGCAAGGCGATTGGGTACCACGACCGGCTCGACCGAAAGCGGGCTGGCGTCATCAACAGCAGCTTCTTTCGTTGGCTGGACATGAACCGGTCCGGGCCCTTTTTCGTGTTTCTGAACTATTTCGACGCCCATGACCCCTACGTACCTCCTTCGCCGTTTGGCGAGCGGTTTGCCGTCGCTCCGGATCCCAGCGATCCCAAGGGAGACGGCAGCGACAGAATTCCCTCCCGCTCGCAGGGCGAGGACCCACGGCGCGGAGCGTACGACGCGCTCATCGCCTCCCTGGACGACGCAACCCGACACCTGTTTGAGGGACTTGCCCGCCGGGGGCTGTTGGACAGTACCATCGTGATCATCGCGTCGGATCACGGAGAATTGTTCGGCGAGCACGGCCTCTATCGCCACATGAACGGGCTGTACCGCGAACTGCTCCAGGTGCCGCTGCTGATCCGCTACCCTGCCTCCGTTCGGAAAGGCGAGGTCGTAAAGACCCCGGTCAGCCTGCGGGATATCCCACGCACGGCCTTGACCCTGGCCGGTGTGACGCCGGACTCCTCAATCCCGGGCCACTCCTTGACCCGATTCTGGAACAGCGAAGGTCCGATCGGTTCCGATTCCCTGGTCTGGTCCGAGCTGTCGAACAACTACGGCGAGCGACTGGGACCCCATGCTATCGTGTCCAACGGTCTCTATTACATCCGGAGAGGGCGGGATTCTGTCGAGCTCTACCAGTTGCTGGAGGACCGTGACCAATCGACAAACCTGTCTCGCGACCCAGCCCGCAGCAGCGACCTATCTCGCTTCCGGCAGCTGACCGATAGCCTTGCCGGCCTTTACCGTGAGCTCCCCCCTGGTGACGGGGACGACGAAGAGGAGGATCAGCTGTGAACTCGGACCACCCGTCGGTCGCTTCGCGTCCCGGCGTCTCTCAGATTGCCGTGCTCGCCCTGTGGTTTGCGCTTCTGGCTGGGTTGATCGAGGCAGCCTGGGGTTCGATCGAACGCTATGGCCTGAATCGGTTTATGCGGGTGCCGCAGGATATCGTGTGGATGGCCCCCGTCGTGGATGCGTTTTGGCTCGTGATTCCGGTAATGCTGTTACTGCTGGCTTGTCGCCTCGCTCCTCGGGTGGTGTCTCAGAACGCTGTCGCGGGTCTGCTGGGTGGCTTTGCCGCCCTTCCACCGCTCTTGCTTATCACCGAACTCCACAAAGGCGTGGCCGTCCTGCTGGCCGTTGGGATTGGCGTGCAAATCGGCCACATCGCGACGATCTTGCCCAATGGTTTCAACCGTGTGGTCAGGCGCACGCTTCCGGTCGCAGTCGGAGCATTCGTCCTGGGTACCGGGTTCGTAGTCGGCTCGCAACGATTGACGGAGCGCCGCGCCATTCTCGCGCGCCCGGAGGCCCCTCCCGGCAAGCCGAACGTTCTTCTGATCGTATGGGACACGGTCCGGGGCCAGAGCCTGAGCGCCTACGGCTATGATCGTCCGACCACGCCGTTCCTCACGAGCCTGTCACGGGAAGGGGTGCGTTTCGCCCGCGCGGTGAGCACGGCACCTTGGACGCTTCCGTCTCACGGCAGCATCTTCACGGGCCAATGGCCCTACGTGTTCTTCCGAGGGTTGTGGAAGCCCATCGAAACCCCGACTCCGACCATTGCCACGGTCCTTAGCGAGGCGGGATACGCGACCGCCGGCTTCACCGCCAACCCGTACTACACCTCCCCCTCGCACCGGATCGACCAGGGCTTCCGGCACTACGAGGAGCACGGTCACGGCCTGTCTACCGCGTTCGCCAAGGCACGGCTGGGCTACGTGCTCGAGCACGCAGAGTGGTTCCGTGAGCTGACGGAGCACGACGATCTCTTCGACCGCAAGAGCGCCGATGACGTCTCCCGGTCATTTCTCCACTGGCTCGACGATCAGGGCGATACCCCGTTTTTCGTCTTCCTCAATTTCTATGATGCGCACCGCCCCTACGTCGCGCCGTCTCCGTTTCGGGAACGATTTGCGCGGGCGAAACCGGACGATTCCGAGCGGGCTCGCGCCATTCGCCGCGAGGAGGATCATGAGGATTGGTACCAGGATGAATACGACGGGCTGATCGCCTACCTGGACGATGCAACGCGACGATTACTCGGCGATCTGGATCGCCGTGGGGTGCTGGACAATACGGTCGTCATCATCACGGCGGACCACGGCGACCAGTTCGGCGAGCATGGCAAGTGGTTCCACATGAACAGCCTCTACCGGCCGCTGCTCGACGTCCCGCTGGTGGTGCGCTTTCCCCGAGGCGTCCCGCGTGACACCGTAATCGAGACGCCGGTGAGCCTGCGCGACATTCCGCAGACGGTGCTCGCTCTCACGGGAGTCACATCCGCCGTGGTGCCGGGCCAGTCCCTGACCCGCTTCTGGACTGGAGAGCCGCGGTCGGCCGATTCCCTCATCCTCTCTGAGCTTTCAATAAGGGCGGGGCCCGAGCTGGGCCCCGTCTCGATTATCTCTAACGGCCTTCATTACATTGTGACGGACAAGGACTCGATCGAGCTCTATCATTACATCAACGATCCGTCCGAGACGTCGAGTCTGCGCGATTCCCCCGAGCACAAGGAGATTCTAGCCGGGTTCCGCCGCCTGACCGACAGCCTTTCCGCCCTGTGCTCCAGGGTTCGCGCACGAACGCTCATGCTCAGCAGCGAGAGCGATGATGACCACTAAGAAAGGTGAGCGAGTGACACATTCTGACGTGATGGCCCCAGGCCACGGCGCCGCTCCGCGGACGGCCCAGGCACAACCTGTGGCCGAAGAGCGGATGAACATCGTGATCGGAGGCCATGTCGACCACGGGAAGAGCACGATCGTGGGCCGGCTGCTTGCCGACACTCATTCACTGCCTGAGGGGAAGCTCGAGGCGATCAAGGCGCTTTGCGAGCGCACCGCCAAGCCTTTCGAATACGCCTTCCTTCTCGACGCGCTGAAGGATGAGCAGTCGCAGGGCATCACGATCGACGCAGCGCGGGTCTTCTTCAAGACGGCCAAGCGCCACTACATCATCATCGATGCGCCAGGGCACATCGAGTTCCTCAAGAACATGGTCACCGGCGCCTCCCGTGCCGAGGCTGCCCTCCTGGTCATCGATGCCAAGGAGGGAGTACAGGAGAATTCCCGCCGCCACGGCTACATGATGTCCATGCTCGGCATCAAACAGATCGCCGTGGTGGTCAACAAGATGGATCTGGTCGACTACAGCCAGCGACACTACGAGGGAATCGTCCGGGAGTACACCGATTTCCTGGGCCGGATCGGAGTTCATCCCGCCTGCTTCATTCCCGCCGCGGGACGGGAAGGCGACAACATCGCGAGTCCGTCACCCAACATGAAGTGGCACACCGGTCCGACGGTGCTCCAGGCGCTGGATCAATTCAAGAGCGAAGGGCCCGCCGTAGGCCAGCCGTTCCGGATGCCGGTACAGGACGTCTACAAGTTCACCAAGCAGGGAGACGACCGCCGCATTATCGCCGGAACCGTGGAAACCGGGACGGTGCGGGTCGGAGATGAGGTCGTCTTCTATCCTTCCGGCAAGCGTAGCCGGGTGAAGTCGATCGAGTCCTTCAACACGCCGGTCCGGCAGCAGGCAGAGGCGGGACAGGCTGCGGGGTTCACGCTGTCAGAACAGATCTACGTCGCACGGGGTGAGCTGGCCACAGTAGCGACCGAACTCAAACCCAAGGTCACGACCCGTCTCCGGGTGAGCCTCTTCTGGCTCGGCAAGCAGCCCTTCATCAAGAAGAAGGATTACCTGCTCAAGCTGGGCTCGGCCCGTGTGCCCGCTCGTCTCGAAGAGATCACCCGGGTAATCGACGCCTCCAACCTGAGTACCAGCGATACCAAGGACCGGGTGGACCGCCACGCTGTGGCGGAGTGCGTCCTCAAACTCAATCGAGCGCTCGCTTTCGATCTCGCCGATGAGATCGACACGACCAGCCGCTTCGTGCTGGTGGACGACTACGAGATCCGTGGCGGAGGCATCGTCCGAGAGGCGCTGCCCGACCGGCAGACCGAAATTCGGGAGAAGGTGATGCTCCGGAACTACAAGTGGGAGCCGAGCATCATTCAGCCGGAGCGCCGGGCGGAGAAGTACAGCCAGAAAGCCTCTCTACTCCTCATCACCGGTGCCAAGGAGAGCGACCGCAAGTCGCTCGGCAAGGATGTCGAAGCCCGGCTGTTCGAGGACGGACGCGTGGTCTACTTCCTCGGGATCGGGAATGTGCTCTACGGCGTTGATGCCGACATCGAGCGCAAGTCCGAGAACCGGCAGGAGCACCTCCGCCGGCTGGGTGAGGTCGCCAACCTCATGCTCGATTCCGGGGCGATTCTCATCGTGACTGCAGCCGACCTGTCTCAGGAAGACCTGGAGGTCATCAAGACGTCGGTTGATCCTGACCGGATCGAAACCGTCTGGGTGGGAGACAGCGTGACGACCGACATCACCTGCGACCTGATCCTGGCCGAACAGGAGGCCGAGGAAGAGGGGGTCGAGCGAATCAAACGTCTGTTGCAGGACAAGGGCGTCCTGTTCCGGCCCTGGTGACATGGTGAACGGCTCCGCATCCGCGGTTTCTCCCGACGCTCTCACCCGGCTCACGGCGCTTGCCGTGAAAGCGGGCGAGGCGGCCATGGTGCACTACCACGACGGGGTCGCGGTTCGCCAGAAGGGCGACAAGGGCCCAGTCACCGCGGCGGATCATGCTTCGCACGCCGTGATCGTCGAGGAGTTAGCGGCCTTGGACTCCTCGATCCCCATCATTTCGGAGGAAGGGGACATTCCGGGCTACGAGGCCCGCCGGGATTGGCGCCGATTCTGGTTGGTGGATCCGCTCGACGGCACCAAGGAATTCATCCAGAGGAACGGCGAGTTCACGGTGAACATCGCCCTGATCGAAAACGGAGTTCCCGTCCTCGGGGTGATCTATGCGCCGGCGCTGAGCCTGCTCTATTACGCCGGTCAGGGACTTGGCGCGTGGAAGCGCGAGGCTGGTGGTCGGCCGGTGCGTATTCTTTCCCGCCCGCCGTTGCCGGGCCACGCCCTCCGGGTGGCGGAAAGCCGCTCCCATCCTTCAGAGGAGCTGGAGCAGTATCTCAAGACGATCAAGGTTGCGGAGCGGGTGCCGGCCGGGAGCTCACTAAAGTTCTGTTGGGTCGCCGAGGGAAAGGCCGACATGTATCCCCGCCTGGGACCGACGATGGAGTGGGACGTAGCGGCCGGAGACTGCATCTTCCGCAACTCCGGTACGCACGGGCCACGGCGCTCGTCACTGCTCTACAACCAGCCCGAGCTCCGCAACCAGGGGTTCATCGTCGGGCTCGACGACAGCGAACTGGACACCTCCAGCAGTCGCGGCCGCGTGCTCTGGTTTACCGGGCTCTCCGGTTCGGGTAAGAGCACTATCGCGCGGCTGGTGGTGGAAGAATTTGAACGCCGGGGTAGTCCGGTCGAATATCTCGATGGAGACACGATCCGCGATATTTTCCCGGCAACGGGCTTCACTCGCGAGGACCGCGACCAGCACATCAGGCGGGTGGGCTACCTGGCCAGCCGGCTCGAGCGCCACGGTGTGACCGTGATCGCGTCGCTGGTTTCCCCCTATCGTGCTTCACGGGATTTCGTGCGCGGACTGTGCCGGGATTTCGCCGAGATTTGGGTCGCGACGCCATTCGAGGAGTGTGAGCGTCGAGACGTCAAAGGACTGTACGCCAGGGCCAGGCATGGCGAGATCAAGAACTTCACTGGACTGGATGACCCCTACGAGCCGCCGGTGACGCCGGAGCTGACCATTCAGACTACGGGAAGGACCCCCGAGGAGTGTGCTGGGGAGGTCATCGGCTGGCTGGATCAGATACCAACCGTGGACGTGGAAGCCGGCAGGGTGCCGCAGCTTCACGAGAAACTATTGAGGACTTAGTCATGGATCATATTGACCAGCTGGAACACAAGAGCGTACACATCTTCCGTGAAGCCTATGCCAACTTCAAGAGCCTCTGCATGCTCTGGTCGATCGGCAAGGACAGCACGGTCCTGCTGTGGCTCGCGCGCAAGGCCTTCTTCGGGCATGTGCCGTTCCCCCTCGTGCACATCGATACCTCGTTCAAGATTCCGGAGATGATCCGCTATCGGGATCGCCTCGCCGCCGAGTGGAACCTGAACCTGATCTACGGGCAGAACGAAGGCGCGCTGCGGGACAAGCGCACCTTTCCCGACGGGGCGGTGGACCGCATTACCTGCTGCGGCCTGCTCAAGACCGAGGCGCTGAAGAGGACCCTTTCGGGACAGTGGCCGCGCTACCGCTTTA
>DATIOP010000252.1:0-4708 GCA_035472975.1 Gemmatimonadales bacterium | reverse complement strand
GGAAGGGTGTAGGGATCCAAATCCTCGGCAATTAAGCCCAGGCGCAGTAGGATCAGGAGACAGCCCCGACGATTGTCGGGGCTGTCTTCTTTAGGGCACTTTGGCATCCTGAGTCGCGCAGGAGTGACCCCTAAGTCGTTGAAATCCTGCCATTTTCTGCCAAATCGGCGGAAATTCGCGGTACATGGCTTGCCCTTCCTGCCTCGATCACCGTCGGCCTCAGTCATCCCAGGTCGGCAGCTCACGTTCACAAGAAAGGGCACGCAGTATGGCGTCCAAGATCATTGGCATTGACCTCGGCACGACCAACTCGGTCGTCTCGGTAATGGAAGGTGGGGATCCGGTCGTAATCCCCAATGCGGAAGGCGGGCGGACCACTCCATCCGTCGTGGCATTCACCAAGGACGGGGAGCGGCTGGTTGGTCAGGTGGCCAAGCGGCAGGCGGTCACCAATCCGAAGCAGACCATCTTCTCCATCAAGCGCTTCATGGGCCGCCGGGTGGATGAGGTCCAGGAAGAGTCGCGCCGAGTCCCCTACAAGATTGGTCCGGGCCCCAACGGGCTCGCCGCGGTAGAAATCGCCGGCAAGAAGTACACGCCGCCCGAAATCTCCGCGATGATTCTCCAGAAGATGAAGCAGACCGCCGAGGATTACCTGGGCACCAAGGTCGAGAAGGCGGTCATCACCGTCCCGGCCTATTTCAACGACGCGCAGCGTCAGGCAACCAAGGATGCCGGCAAGATCGCGGGCCTCGATGTGGTCCGGATCATCAACGAGCCGACAGCTTCGGCCCTGGCCTACGGTCTCGACAAGAAGAAGGAAGAGAAGGTCGCGGTTTACGACCTGGGCGGCGGCACCTACGACATCTCGGTGCTGGAGCTGGCCGAGGGCGTCTTCGAGGTGAAGAGCACGAACGGCGACACCCACCTCGGTGGCGATGACTTCGACCAGCGGGTAATCGACTGGCTGGTCGCCGAATTCAAGAAGAAGGACCAGGGCATCGACCTGTCAAAGGATGCGATGGCGCTCCAGCGGCTTAAGGAAGCCGCCGAGAAGGCCAAGATGGAGCTTTCCACGGTCCAGCAGACCGACGTCAATCTTCCGTTCATCACCGCGGACCAGTCGGGGCCCAAGCACCTCAACTACTCGCTCACGCGCGCCAAGTTCGAGGCGCTGGTGGATGACCTGATCCAGCGGACCATTCCGCCGATGCAGCAGGCGCTGAAGGATGCGGGTCTCGATCCCAAGCAGATCGATGAAGTGATCCTGGTGGGTGGCTCGACCAGAATTCCGAAGATCCAGCAGATCGTGAAGGATTACTTCGGCAAGGAGCCCAACAAGTCGGTGAACCCGGACGAGGTCGTGGCCATCGGCGCCGCGATCCAGGGCGGCGTGCTGGGCGGCGAAGTGAAGGACGTGCTGCTGCTCGACGTGACTCCGCTCTCGCTCGGCATCGAGACGCTGGGCGGTGTTACCACTGTCCTCATTCCCCGGAACACCACCATCCCGACCAAGAAGTCGGAGGTGTTCTCAACTGCGGAAGACAACCAGACCACGGTCGAGATTCACGTGCTCCAGGGCGAGCGGCAGATGGCGGTGGACAACCGGACCATTGGCAAGTTCCAGCTCACCGGAATTCCGCCGGCACCTCGTGGCATGCCGCAGGTCGAGGTCACCTTCGACATCGATGCCAACGGCATCCTCCACGTCTCGGCCAAGGACAAGACGACCGGGAAGGAGCAGAAGATCCGGATCGAGGCGTCCAGCGGTCTGAGCGACACCGACATCGACAAGATGGTGAAGGCCGCCGAGGCTCACTCCAGCGAAGACAAGAAGCGTCGCGAGGAGATCGAACACCGCAACCAGCTCGACGGTCTGGTCTACAAGGTCGAAAAGGACAGCAAGGAGTGGGCGGACCGCCTGGCAGCCGACGCGAAGAGCCGGCTGGAGAACGCCGTGGAAGGAGCAAAGGGAGCGCTTCGCACGGGTGAAGCCGATCTCGTGAAGAAAGCGTTGGACGAGTTGAACTCGGCGTACTCGGCGGCCGGCGCCTCACTGTATCAGTCGGCACAGAGTTCTCCGGAATCCGAACCGGGTGCCGGTCCGACGGCCGAAGGGCCTGCTCCAGGCAAGGAGGACGTGGTCGAAGCCGACTACGAAATCGTTGATGATTCCAAAAAGTCGTAAAGCATTAAGCTGTTAGCTTTTAGCCGTTAGCTTTGAGCCGGGGAGTCACCGGCCCGGGCTAACGGCTATTATTTTTGGCAGATCGTAACGGAATGCGACGCAAACCACCGACGGCGCATCACACGTAGGCTAGATTGTTGATCGAGCCCCTTTGGGAGAAACCGATGTCCGTACGCACTTTGAACTGGCTCAAGTTCGGTGGGTTGGTGATCCTGGCCTTCGCGCTGGGACTCTTGTTCGCCGGCCTGCTGGATCTGCCCAACCGATCCACCGCACAGGAAACAGCTTCTTCAGTCATCACGCCGGTACAGGCACCCTCGACCTCCGCTACGCGGTCGCTGACGGAGCTGAGCGACGCTTTCGCAACCGTCGCCGAGCAGGTAAGGCCAAGCGTGGTGTTCATCCGCAGCCAGCGGACCGAGACGGCATCTCGTCAGCAGCCGCAGATGCCCCCCGGGTTCGAGCACTTCTTCCCCCGTCAGCCGCGACGTCCTGAAGTAGAGCGCGGATCGGGATCCGGGTTCATCGTCTCGACGGACGGCTATATCCTGACCAACAACCATGTGGTTGAAGGGGCCGAGAAGGTCACCGTCCGCCTGGTTGATCGGCGTGAGTTCGAGGCAAAGGTGGTCGGGACCGACCCGCTCACCGACGTAGCAGTTCTCAAGGTGCCGGCGAAGGGGCTCACCGCGGCGGCGCTGGGCAACAGCGATGACGATCGGGTCGGCGAATGGGTGCTGGCCATCGGCAATCCGCTGGGAGATCAGTTCACCTTCACCGTCACTTCCGGCATCATCAGCGGGAAGGGGCGCCGGCTGCAGGGGCTTCAGCGTAGCCAGTCCACCATCGCCGACTTTATTCAGACCGACGCGGCCATCAATCCGGGCAACTCCGGCGGCCCGCTGGTCAACGTGAAGGGCGAGGTTATCGGGATCAACTCTGCGATTGCGAGTGAGACCGGGTTCTACTCGGGTTATGGCTTCGCGATTCCGATCAATCTGGCCCGCGTCGTCATGAATCAGCTGGTCACTTCGGGTAAGGTGCACCGCGCCGCCCTGGGTATCCTGGTCGAGGACGCGAGCCCCACTGACGCCGAGTACGTCGGACTGGATGAAATTCGGGGCGTGCTGGTGCGGGGCTTCCCGGACAGCGTGGCCTCACCGGCTGAGAAGGCGGGCCTCGAGCAGGGCGACGTGATTATCACGATCGACGGCAAGCCGGTGAATTACGTGGCCCAGCTGCAGCAGGTGGTCGGCTTCCGGCAGCCCGGCGAGATGGTGAAGGTCGAAGTTGCCCGGAAAGGTGGAGTGCGGAAGACCTTCAACGTGCGGCTCATGGAGCAGCGCGATGAGACTCCGGTCGCCGAGCGCGAGGACAGCGCGCAGCCGGAGAGCAATCGCAACGCCGTCGCCATGGATCTCCTGGGAGTCTCCGTGCAGACCGTGACTCCGGCGGTTGCGCAGGACTACGATCTGGATCAGAATACCAAGGGCGTTCTCGTGGTCGATGTCCAGCCCAACGGTCCGGCGTATGAAACCCTCTATCCGCCTGATGAAGGCGGCCCCGACATCATTCAGTCGGTCGAGGGCAAGCCGGTGAAGACCGAAGCGGAACTCCGCGATGCGCTCAAAGCCTCGGGGAAGGGTTCGATTGTGACCCTCAAGATCTTCAATGTCCGGGTTGGTCAGTCCCGGATTGAGCGGGTGAAGCTCACCCCGTAAACGGAAACAGCTACAGGTTGTCGAGGAGGCCGGCTTTTTGCCGGCCTCTTTCGTATCCGGGTGCCGCAGCCCGGAATGGGCAATAGCTAAGTTATTGGTAACAGGAGGCTTGCGATGCTCAAGGCCAGGCTGGTGCTGAGCGCTGTGCTGGCGGGCGGTATCGGCATATCCCACGCTTCGGCCCAAGATCGCTGGGCCGCGGCTGACCAACAGCTGTCCCGGCTCGACCCGTCGGCGTTCACCAAGGTCCCCCCTGGTGTCATCGCGGCGCTCCAGGCAAAACACTGCACCATTCCACAGGCCACCGGCGACCCGGCCCCTCACAACATTATTCGCGGGAGCTTCGTCAAACCCGGTCAGACCGACTGGGCGGCCCTCTGCTCCCGCGCCAAGGCCTCCGCGATCCTGATCGTCTGGGGTGGTGAAGCGGCCTGCTCCGATGAGCTGGAAGTCCGGGAGGACCGGGCCTATCTCAAGCGGGTAGCGGGAGACAGGATCGTCTACACTCGCCGCATCGCCCCGGCAAGCCGCGAAGGGATTCAGCGTCTCTACGACCGCTACGGCGGCGTAAAGCCTCCGGAAACCAATCGCCAGGGAATCGAGGACATCACCGAGGGCGAGGGGTCGGAAATTCGGATGTGCTATGATGGGAGATGGATTGAGCTGACGGGGAGACAGTAGCGGCGGACGGACAGGACGGACAGGACGGACAGGGCGGACAGGGCGGACAGGGCGGACCCAAAAGCGGCGGACCAGCGGACATTAGCGATAAGCCGTAGCCCATAAGCAAAGGCGCCTC
>DATIOP010000251.1:0-9859 GCA_035472975.1 Gemmatimonadales bacterium | reverse complement strand
AACCGGCCCAGGTAGAGCGCCTGACCGTTGCCGTCCGAGGGAGTGGTACGGAGCGAGCCGAATTCGATGGTTGTATCGCTGGGATCCAGTTGAACGAGCAGGCTGTCGATCCGAAGTGAGTCGCGGAGTCCGGTCGTCAGGTGAAAGAGCGAAGCGGCGGACACCCTGGCTGATTCGAAGACCCGGCGTTCCGTCGTGTCCAGCTGGATTCCCCGGATGCGAAACGACAAGTCCGCGGTGGAATCACGGGAAATCCTGGTGCCCTTCCTGTTGGTGAAGACGATCGTGGCGTTGTCGGTGGCCAACAGGTCGATGCGGGCCTGGCGAACGTCGTCCGGCAGCCAGATCGCGAAGAGGTTGTAAACGACGCTGTCGACAGCGGGGATTTCGGCCGCGAGGGAGTCGGGATTCACCCGTTCCTCCTCCGTCGAGGCAGCGGTCTTCTTGCTTCCAGTATCGGCCGTTTCCCTGAAACGGCTCACGACCGGCTTCGAAAGCCGCACCACGTCGAGTCGCAGGTGCCGGTGCCAGATTACGTCGCCCAGGTCCACTCCCTCGAGCGTGATGCGGGGAACGTTCGCCTGGAAGCGCACGTAGCGGGTGCTGTCCTTGTTGTCGTAGCGAATGCTGAGGTCGTGAATCAGCACCTGGCGGCGCAGGAGGCTCAGGTCGAGCCGGGGGAAGGTGATCAGCAGCCCTTCAACGCTCTTCTCCTGCAGGAATGCGAGGGTACGGTCCCGGATGTAGGCGTTGACCGGAGCCATGAGCGCCCGCTCCAGCAGCCAGGCCCCGCCGTTGATGACGAGCACCGCAACCAGCACTATGACGATCCCGGACCAGGTAATCGTTCTCCTGGTCACCGCCAGCTTCATCCGGGCATGCTCCAGGTCGAGCCGACCTCGGTTGCAACGATCCTGTCGCGTTCGGGTCCCGCCGCGGTAAGGAAGCGGCGGATGGGCTCATCAGGGGGTTCACGGCTCAAGCGGAACGTCGAGTGGTGCACCGGCATGACATACCGCGCTTCCAGGTCCCGGGTCATTGCCCAGGCCTGTTCCGGGCTCGCGTGATTGTGAATCCAGGGGTCGTACGCTCCGATTGGTACGATCGCGAGGTCGACCGGCGCCTCCGCCCCGATCTCGCGATACCGGTCGGTGTACGCGGTGTCTCCCGCGAACACGACTCGCATGCCACGGTACTCCAGCAGAAATCCACCGTAGCCGCGGTGGCGATCGGTCATAATCCTGGCACCCCAATGCCGGGCGGGAATCGCGCGGACTCGGATGTCGGAGATTTCCACCTCTTCGCCCCACGACAGCTCCTCGACTTGCGTGAACCGGCCCAGAAGGTCGGCGTTGCCGCGGCTGGTGACGACCGGCGTTTGCCTGGGCAAGTGACGCAGCGTCCCGTAGTCGAGATGATCCATGTGGGCATGAGAGATCAACAGCAGATCCAGCGAAGGGATATCTCTGGGGCGTAGTGCGGCGGGAATGAGCCGGCGAGGTCCGATGGTGCCCAAACCAAAATGTACCCCGACCCGGCCGCGCAGGGCTGGGTCGGTAAGGATCCAGCGTCCAAACAGGTTGAGAAGGACCGTCGCGTGGCCGAGCCAGGCGGTGGTCAGGCCATCATTGGACCAGGTGGAGGGGTCGGGCCGGTGGGGCGAACTACTACCGCGCCGGCGCTGGTGAATCCACCGAGTGCCGGGGAAGGGACGCAACGGCATACAGCTAAGTCTACCACCCTCGCAGCTTGGCCGGGGGCTTGAGCTGGATCAGTGACTTATGGTGTAGTCTCCCTGACGGGTCCCGGGGACCAGAATCCATCCCTCGGCGAGATCGAGCGTCCAGCCCGGTCCTGAGATCTTGCCCCTGGTAATCTTCGGCGCCGGGACGATCGCCTCCTGCCAGTCACGAATCAGTCCACCGCCGTCGGTCACGTCCAGGACGCCCCAGCTGTCCACGATCCGCAAAGCCGCATACACCGGTCCCACCGAATCAAGCGGTTCGACCCGGTTGGGGTCGAATCCGACTCGCATGTCGTGGAGCGGCAGACGCAGCACCGGTCCGGTGACGAAGCGTTGTCGCAGCTCGGCCTGGTGGGCGGTTCGTGCGATGGCTCGGGCCTCTTCCCGCTGCGTTACCTGTGCATAGCCATAGGCTCCCGCTCGTTGGACCGCCTCGGTCAGATTGGGAATCGGTGTGGGTAAGAGGGCGGTTGCCAGCAGAGACGCGAGATCCTGACCCGGATTCAGCGAAGGACGCCAGACCATCCCCAGCGCATCGAGCAGTCGTCCGTAGGCGGGTCCGGTGTAATAGGCGAACGAGCGGCCCAGGCTCGACGCGGTATCGAGCGTCGCCGCCTGTCGCGCGATCGCGGAATCGCCGAACCCGGCCAGCGTCAACCCGGTATACTCGGCCAGTCCCTCGTTCATCTCGAGTGCCCGCTCGCTGCTGTCGGCTCCGGGGATCAGCTGGCGGCGATAGCGCCGGAAGAGAACCGCGTCGCTCGCCGCGGTGCGGCGCTTCTCGCCTTTGGTAACCAGGGCTCGCTGTAGCGCGCGGCCCTCGAGTCGCAGCCACAGCCGGCCATCCCGGGTATCGAGGTGGTCGTTGGTTGGGCTCGAGGCGGGGAAGCCCAGGCTGTCCTGGATCCGGTGCCAGCGCTCGTGCATCATGAGTGCCGCGCGAGATATCGGGTCTCTGGGCACAGGCAGCGCCACCATGGTCCATCGCAAGCCGGCCCAGTTGAAGGCGGTGTTGCTCACGTTCTGGTCCGCGGGCAGGGTTCCCACGAACACCGATCCCGCCTGCTTCAATCGCCCTTCGCCATCGGCCACGTTGGCGACGATGGCGCGGGTATCACGATCCACCAGCATCATCGGTCCGGCGAGGGAATAGCCCCAGAGGAGTCCCCCGTCTCCCTGCGCAATGCTGTCGGCCTCGTGGAGATACTGCCGGGTTAGGGAGGTGTCTCGTTGATTTCCCTGAGCAGCAACCATCGCTGCCTGGAGCGAAAGGCAGACGATGAGGAGACCGAAGCGGTTACAGCGGTGGCGGACGGTCATGGATCCTTGAGATGCGGTTTTGGGAGAGATGCCGGAGCGGCTTCCCGGGTCGCGAGCCGGGCGCGGCCTCCTCCGCCGAGTCGCTTAGCACGTTAGAATAAGCCGCTTAGCCATTCGAGTCCCAGCCTACAGCGGAGATCACAGGTGCGCGTCGTCCTGCAGCGCGTTACTCGCGCATCGGTCACAATCGAGGGTCGCGTCACTGGAGCGATCGACCGCGGGTTCTGCCTCCTTGTCGGATTCACCCATTCCGACACCCCAGCCGAGGTGGACTGGATGGCGGACAAGGTCGCGGGCCTTCGGCTATTCAGCGATGCCCAGGATAAGATGAACCTCGGTTTGGACGAGGTGGGTGGTGGAATCCTGGTGATCTCCCAGTTCACGCTCTACGGCGACGCTGCGAAGGGCCGCCGTCCGTCATTCATCGATGCCGCCCGGCCCGAAGTCGCGATCCCGCTCTACGAACGCTTCGTTGCGGCCCTGCGCGCCAAGGGACTCAAGGTAGAGACCGGTGAGTTCGGGGCGATGATGCAGGTCGTAATCCACAACGATGGGCCCGTGACCCTGATATTAGAGCGGGAGAGTTCAGTAAGGCGTGAGGAGTGAGGAGTGAGGAGTAACAGCACCTCCGATTTGCCCTTATTCCTCACTCCTCACTCCTTACTCCTCACTAAGACCAACCACCATTGCCACCGACCCTGATTCTCGCCTCCGCCTCCCCTCGCCGCCGACAGCTGCTCGAGATGCTCGGCATTCCGGTCGAGGTCCGGCCGTCGCACATCGAAGAGCAGCGAGCCGCGGGGGAAACGCCGGTGGAGTATGCGGAACGGCTGGCGCGGGACAAGGCACGCAGCGTGAAGGGCGACCTGGTCCTTGGTGCCGACACCATCGTACTGCTGGGCGATGATCTGCTG
Source organism: Gemmatimonadales bacterium (assembly GCA_035472975.1). Classification (GTDB taxonomy): domain Bacteria; phylum Gemmatimonadota; class Gemmatimonadetes; order Gemmatimonadales; family GWC2-71-9; genus DATBGE01. The sequence goes on along the minus strand of DATIOP010000251.1, from coordinate 5,881 downwards.
GAGAAGCCGGCGGACGCCGACGATGCTCTTGCGATGCTCCGGAAGCTCCAAGGCCAGACCCATCAGGTGATCACGTCAGTGGCCCTGGTTTCGAACGGCACCCTGCGCCAGGCGACCGACATCACCTCGGTAACCTTTTCTCCCTGCGACGACGACTTTCTTCGAGCGTACATCGCCACCGGAGAACCGATGGACAAAGCCGGAGCCTATGGCATCCAGGGCTACGGCGCCGCTCTGGTCGAGCGGATCGATGGCGATTTTTTCGGAGTGATGGGGCTGCCGGTGCGATTGGTGCTCGAGTTACTGACCCAGGCTGGGCGAGAATATCGTTTCAGTTCCGAGTTCCGAGTTCAGAGTTGAAAGGAGATTCAAAACAGGAGGGGAAACTCGGAACTGGGAACTCGGAACTAGAGCTTCACTTTCCAGACCGGCACCGGCGCCCCACGGTTCTTCACCGCGAGAGGTTCGAGCGGTTCCACCGCCGGCTTGTTCTTCAGCATTTGGTACAGCGGGTCGCTGATCAGGATTTCTCCCTTCGCGGACTTGGAGCAGAGCCGTGAGGCGACGTTGACGGCGTCTCCGATCACGGTGTATTCGAGTCGCAGGTGGCTTCCGATGTTCCCGGCGAAGGTTTCGCCGTAGTTGATCCCGATTCCCACTCCGATCTCCGGCTTCCCCTCTTCCTTCCACTTCTCGTTCAAGGCGACCAGGGCCCGCTGCATGCCGATCGCCGCGGCGACCGCCCGGTCCGGATCGTCGGCATGGGGAATCGGGGCGCCCCAGAGCGCCATGATCGCATCGCCGATGAACTTGTCCAGCGTCCCCCCGTGGGAGAAAATCACTTCCACCATCTCGGTGAAATAGTCGGTGAGCAGTCCCGCGATCGCGTCCGGGCTCATGTGCTCAGACATGCTGGTGAAGCCGCGAATGTCACTGAACAGGATCGTGACCGGGCGCTTGTCGCCGCCCAGCTTGACGGCGCCCTGCTGCTGGGCGATCTCCGCCGCCACGTTGGGGGCGAAGTAGCGCTCGAAGTTGGAACGGACCATGGCTTCGCGCTGGATCTGCTCCGCGAAGCGGCTGGTCTTGATCGCGATCGCGGCGAGGCCTCCGAAGGCGATCAGGAATTGCAGGTCCTCGTCGCTGAACGAATTCGTCGCGGTGAGGTTGTCCACGTACAGGATTCCCAGCACCTGCTCCGCCGAGGCCATGAGGGGGATGCACATAGCGCTGCGGACGCTCTGGATCATGATCGACTGACCGCCCTTGAACCGGTCGTCCGCCGCCGCGTTGTCCGACAGGATTGCGACTCTCTCTTCCACTGCCTTCCGGGCAATCGACCGGGGCACGTGCTGCGCCGAGGCATCGCCCAGGCGGCTCTTCGACATTCGGGGGATCAGTTCCCCGGTACCGTCGTTTCGCAGCAGCACCGAGACCCGGTCCACGTTCATCACATCGAATGTCGTGGTCACGACCCGGCCCAACACCTTGTCGAGGTCCAGCTCTCCCGAGAGCTTCTGGGCCACTTCCAGGAGCAGCGAGAGCTTCTTGGCTTGCCGCTCCTGGGTCGAGGCCCCCGCCACCTTCAGTTGTCCCACACCGCTCGGGCTTCCCGATGCCGAGGGCGACATCACCGCAGGCATCCCGCCGCCGCTCACCGAGATCTGGCGAACGATCGTCTGGTCGGGGGCCGGTGGTGCCTGATTGCCCTGCGGACGAAGCGGTGTGGCGTCGAGAGACTTGAGCTGGAAGACGACCTTACCGAAGGTCACCGAATCGTTCGCGGCCAGCGTCCCCTCGGTGACCCGCGTGCCATTGATGAATGTCCCGTTCGAGCTGCCGAGGTCCTTCACCGTCACGCCAGTCGTGTTGGGGACCAGCTCGGCGTGGCGGCGGGAGATCGTAGGATCGAAAATCGGAATGTCGCTCGTCACCGCCCGCCCGACGATATATGCGTTCTTGGCGGAGAGGTCGAAATCCTGATCGCCGGTGAACGGGACGAGCTTGAAGGGCATGGGGATTTCTACTCCTCCCACCGCAGTCCCGCCAGCCCCATGGCTGCCAAGACGGCCCGCGCCTTGGCCTCGGTCTCCTTCCATTCACCCTGCGGATCGGAATCGGCCACTATCCCTGCACCCGCCTGCACCCATGCCCGAGTCCCTTTCATCACGACGGTCCGGATCGCGATCGCGGTGTCGAGGCTCTTCCCGCCCCAGCCGATGTAGCCCACAGCGCCGGCATACGGACCACGCCGCACCGGTTCCAGCTCGTCGATGATTTCCATCGCCCGGACCTTGGGTGCTCCGGAGACCGTTCCGGCCGGGAAGCAGGCAGCAAGCGCGTCGAGCGCATCGAGCCCTTCCCGTAGAGTGCCGCGCACCTCGCTCACCAGGTGCATCACATGGGAGTAGCGTTCGATCACCATGAAGGCCGTGATTCGGACGCTGCCATATCGCGCCACCCGACCCACGTCGTTGCGTCCCAGGTCCACCAGCATGAGGTGCTCAGCCCGCTCCTTGGGGTCGGCCTCAAGCTCGGTGGCGAGCGACGCATCGGCCTGCGGGGTAGCGCCCCGCGGCCGGGTGCCGGCGATGGGGCGCAGGGTGACTTCCTCATTCTCCACCCGAACCAGGACCTCGGGCGAGCTGCCCACGATGTGCAGGTCGTCGCAATGGAGGAAATAGAGATAGGGCGCGGGATTCAGCGCGCGAAGGTATCGGTAGGTCAGCATCGGGTCCGGCGCCGTCAGATCCAGCCGGCGGGAGAGGACGGTCTGAAAGGTGTCTCCCGCCGTGATGTATTCCTGGATCCGACGGACCCCATCCTGGAATTTCCCGTCTTCGTAGGGTGAGGTCACCTTTGGAACCGGGGCCACGGGCGGCAGGTGAAGCGGCCCGATCGGGGACGCTTCTCCCAGTCGTTGCAGCCATTCTGCGATCTTTCCTTCGGCCCCGCGATAAAGTCTTTCGAGCTGGGCCCGCGTCATGTTCTCCTCGACCTCGACGTTCGCGATGACCGTGGCGCGGTTGTACAAGTTGTCGAGAACGAGGAGCGTATCCGCTACCATCAGCACCGCATCGGGCAGCGAACGGTCGTCTCGAGGCGCGTTAGGGAGGCGCTCCAGAGTCCGGACGATATCGTAGCCGATGAAGCCGACAGCACCTCCGGTGAAGCGGGGCAGGCCTGGAACTTCAACCGAGGGGTGCTGTCGCATCGTGGCGCTAAGGTGTTCCAGAGGAGCCACGTCCTCCCCGACCACCTGCCACCCGGTTTCTTCGCGCCAGCGTTCCGCGGTCCGGCCTCGGTAGCGGTAGACCTCACGGGGATTGGTCGAGAGGAAGGTGTAGCGGGCCCACTTCTCTCCACCCTCGAGGGACTCGAGTAGAAATCCGTAGGGACCTCGGTGCAGCTTGGCGAAGGCGGAGACGGGTGTGTCGCCGTCCAGCACTACCTCACGGGTGACCGGAACCATCCCCGGCCTGGCCCGGGATAGAAAGACTTCGAGAGAGTCCATGGGGAGGTAAGGGTACTATCTGGGTGCGCCCACCACAAACCGGCCCGGCAGCAGCATGGGCGCCTCCAGATTGTCGGACGCGCGGCGGGTCGAAACGTAGAGCGCGTAACGGCCATCCTCGGTTTGCCGTCCGATCTGAAGGACTTGCTCGTAACGAATCGCGCTCCCGTACTTCGCGAGGGCACCCTGTGGCGCCGAGAAGTGCACCGGATACTTGAACCGCACGATGCCGGTCTTGTCGGTTTCGACGGTCGAGGAAATGTCGAGTCCGTAGAGACCGGGGCGGACAGTTGCTTTCACCGTTACCGAATCGTCCGGTCCCTTGTTCTCGAACATGTCGGCGGGGAAGACCAGCTCCGCGAAGACTCCGTTGTCGGGCGCCGGATGCCGCATGATCACGGTGCGCGGTTGGCCGGTCTTGAAGATTACCGAGGTATCGGCGGGAGGTATTCCGCCGGCCTCGAGCAGATAGAGCTGTTCGACCGGAAGAGTCTGGGTGACGACGCTCTTGGGTCGCGGCGTGTTCGCACCCTTGGAGCCGCAGGCGGCGACGCTGGCCAGGCAGAGGATGAGGGTTATTCTCACGAAGAGGGGCAGGGGGACATGGGGAGCCCGGAAGCGGGAGGTGAGGTTGAGCCTCATTAGACGTTTACGATGGTGCGCCGCGTGCCTGCTGCTGCCTGGTCTCTCCACGACTCTGGCCGCCCAGCAGTGGAACACGCAGGAAGCCCTGGACCTGGCCGCTCGCGCCACAGAAGTGAGAGCACAGGTTCAGCGCGACTCCTCTCTGCGCAGCTATCGAACGCGGGCTCACGGTTTCGTGCTGTTCCTCGCCCAGGTGGGCGACGAGCTGCACGGGGCGCCGCGCCTGGTGAAAGCCGACGAGCTCGACGTCGAAGTCTATTGGCGCGCCCCCGACCTCAGCAAGCAGATCATCCTCGGTTGGCGGGACGGTCGCTGGCTGCCGACCGACATCAACTATCATCGCGATCACCTCGGCATCGTCACCAACAATTTCGGTAATCGGATCCGGATCGGCGAAGGCGATGAGGTGAAAGACGTGGTTCACCCGCTCTCTCCCGACGGCCTGACTCGCTACGACTTCGCGCTGATCGATTCGCTTCGCATCGAGACCCGGGGCGGCGAGCTGCTGGTCTACCAGCTTCAGGTGCGTCCCAAGGACTGGGGTCAGCCGCTGGTCGTGGGAACGCTTTCACTCGATGCGACGAGCGCCGAGCTGGTGCGGTTCCGCTTCGGGTTTACGCCGGCGGCGTATCTCGAAAAGGGTCTCGAAGACATCTCCATCATGCTCGAAAACGCCCGGTTCGAAGACCGCTGGTGGCTTCCCTACCGGCAGGAGATCGAGATCCGGCGGCGCACTCAGTGGCTCGACTTCCCGGCACGGGGAATCATCCGGGGACGTTGGGAAATCGGGGACTACGATTTCGATGTAGCGATACCTCCCGAAGTCCTGAGAGGCCCTGCCATTGGAGGGATGCTCACGGCCTCCGACACTGGCGGCCCGTGGAGTCAACCGCTTGCCCAGTCGCTCGGCGAGGTCGCCGCGCCAGTCGAGCAGCGCGACCTCGACTCGCTCCGGGTGGAGTTCGGCCGCATCGCAGGAGGGCGGGTTCTCTCGGGCTTGGGCTCCGGGGGCCTGGCCATCCCATCCGTCAGCGACATCATCCGGGTGAATCGGGTACAAGGCCTGACGCTCGGTGCCGCCGCGACGCTGGCCTTGGACCAGCGGAGGATCCTGCTCAAGCCGCGGGTCGCCTTCGGGACTTCAGACGACCGATTCACGGGGGAGCTTGCCATCAGTGTCGCGACGGGGCCGGCCACCGTAACCCTGGAAGGCGGTAGGTCGATCCACGACTTCAGTGATGTTCCGGTCATCTCAGGCGTATTGAATTCGATCCTGTCTCAGGAAGCCGGAGAGGATTACGGCGATTACGTGATGGTCGATCGGATCGGGATCGGTGTGCGCTACCCCCTCTCTGGAGTTACGGGCATTTCACTGACCGCGGGGTATGAAGACCCGTCCTCCGTCGATGTCGAAGCCAGTCCGGCCCATGGCGGTTATCGCTCCAATCCGTCGTTGGGCTCCGACGCGAGCTTCGTAGGAGGAGCCGCTCTGTCCAGGCACGCGGGCGAGCTGGGCGCTTCGCTCGGACTGACACTCACGAGCGGGTCCGTCGCGGTCGAAGCCAGCACGGGGGGGAACGAGTATTTCAGGGCGACCGGCGAGGGCACGGTGGCCATGCCGCTCGGCCCCGGGAAGCTGGGCTTCACGGCCTACGGCGGTTGGGGGACGGCGGGACTCCCGGCCTACCGGAGCTTCGTTCTGGGCGGACGAGGAACGCTGCC